>NQJH01000113.1 GCA_002256685.1 Methylococcaceae bacterium NSP1-2
CGGGCGATACCAATAATTCACGCAGTGTCACCATTTCGCGTTCACGATTGGGAATTTCTAAACCAACTACCGTTTTACCCGGAATAATTTCGACAATACGCACGCTAGTGACCGACAACGCTCTGGCTAAATCTTTGGACAAGGTACTAATGCGACTGACTTTTACACCCGCAGCAGGTTGTAATTCAAAGCGGGTAATGACTGGACCGGGATGAAAATCCACCACACTAACAATGACGTTAAAATCAGCCAGTATGGTTTCTACTAGCCGCGACATGGCTTCTAAATCGCTTTGTGAATAACCGATGACGCGAATCTCGCGGTTATCCAGCAAATCTAAGGCGGGTAAAACACTTTCGCCTGATTTATAAAGTTTAGTGGGCTTGGGGGGTGCTTTTTTGGCTGAATTGCTGGATTTTTCAACACGCGCAACCACTTTTGCAACGGCTTGTTCAATATGGGGAACAACGCTGATGCTGGGATTTTTTTTAGTACTGGATTTTTTTTTAGGAGGAGGTATAACAGCTGCATCAACTGGATTTTCCAGTCGTTTTTCTTGTGGCGAATTAAGTGCGGGTCGAAACACCATTTGAAAGAGGGAGACGGTATATTTACCGATTATATCCATGAGCTTTACCCAAGATAAATTGGTAATCAGGGTAATGCCCGCTATTAACAGCACCAGTAAAAATAAAGTAGCCCCTGAATTGCCTAATGAAATGAGCGCGGTATCGCCTATTTCCTCACCCACAATACCACCCGTGCTACGCGGGAGTTCAACGCCTATTCTTAATACATACAAGTGTAATAACGCGGTACCTGAAATAATCGCGGCAATAGAACCTAGCCAAGGGAGTGCCATGAGTATTTTTTCTTGCGGTTGCTTAACCCCTTTGCAGAACAGCCAACCATGCCAGAAAATAATCGCTGGAAACAGGTAAGCACATAAACCAAAAAAACTAAGACTAAAATCGGCAAGCCACGCACCAAAGACACCGCAGGCATTAGCGATGTTATGCGTAGTCCCACTGTGCGTCCAGCCAGCATCTTCATTGCTAAAAGTGACCAGTGCGATAAAGAAAAATAAAGCACTCGCAAAAAAAACTAACACAGCAACTTCGCGCAAGCCACGAAAGGTTTTTTCTTCCATTACAGCAGACATAAGTAATAATTCAACATAATTAGATTAACTAACAAATAATGATTATAAAACAATAAGCACAACGTTACATGGAGAATTTATAACACAAACATAATCTTCTGTCTTTTATTGTAGTTCACGAAAAACAATTTAATACTAAAGTTAAAATTATTTAAAAACAACTGCTTAATAAATGAAAATGAATAACTCCTTTAGCTAAGCAAAAAGCGAGTGGGCTTGTAACAAAGTGGTCTGAGGTTTTGTTGAAGTATTTACTGATAGATGTCCCTATAATATGTAGTGACTATTGTGCCTCATCGCTGGCACTGAGTGGCAAACTTACTAACTATAATGACGGCAACAGATAATCAGTAACCCTGAATGACGCTGTGAGCGGTCAACTTGAAGATTATAAAAGGCACAACAATGACTAATCCGCTTTCAGCCGATATTATAGAATCCGCATTAAATCAACATAAACAATTCACACATGTTTATGTCGGCTACAGTGGCGGTGTTGATTCTCATGTTTTACTGCACTTGTGTGCGTCAATAAAGTCCCTTGGCGGTAAAATCACGGCGGTTTATGTGCATCATGGTTTGCAAGCGGAAGCGGAATCGTGGGCTGAACATTGCCAAAAAAATGCCGAAACCTTAGGTGTTAATTTTACCATGTTGCGCGTTAATGCTACGCCAACAGCGGGAGAAAGTCCTGAAGAAGCGGCAAGAAATGCACGTTATACCGCGTTAAAACCGTTAGTCGGTGTCGATGATGTGCTGCTAATAGGGCAGCACAGAGAAGATCAGCTTGAAACAGTGCTGTTGCAATTATTTCGTGGTGCAGGCTTACGCGGCTTGTCTGGTATACCAGAGAGTACTTTTTTTGGGCTAGGTCTTATGCTAAGACCGTTATTAAATGTCGCAAAACCTGATATTGAAGAATACGCCAAAAATCATGACTTGCAATGGGTGGAAGACCCTAGCAACCAACAAAATGATTATGATCGAAATTTTTTACGCAATACCATTGTGCCGTTATTAAAACAACGCTGGGAATCGTGTGATAAAACCGTGGCGCGTTCAGCAAAGCATTGTGCAGAAGCACAAGTTGTGGTGTCCGCTGTTGCTGAAGAATTGTTTTATCCCGTGTTTAGTAAATCCAATAAAACTTTATGTATTAAGCAGTTACAAGCCCAAAAAAGCCCTAGGCAACAACTGATTATTCGACATTGGTTTCAGAGTCTAGGCTTAAGAATGCCTGCGCAAGCGTTTGTTGAACGGATACAAACTGAAGTGGTTGCGGCAAGAGAAGACAGTGATCCGATTCTTTTAGGGCAAGGATGTTTTATTCGTCGTTATCGGGATGAATTGTATTGCCTAAGACAAACAGAACAAGAAATGCTGCTGCGAGATATGCACTGGCCAGCGGGGCAGACAAGTATCGAATTTGCTAGCCATCGAACTTTATCTTATTTGCCTTCATCAACCGGTATTCTGCATGAACAGTGGCAAAAGGCAAAAGTCTCAATAAAATTTCGTAGTGGCGGTGAGAAAATTCGCTTACCCAAGCGTAAAGAACAACATTCACTGAAAAATTTGTTTCAAGAAGCCGGTATTCCACCGTGGGAACGAGAAAAGATTCCCTTAGTTTATTTGAATGACAAACTGGCAGCAGTCGGTGACTTATGGATAAGTGCGGATTTTTATCATGAAAAACCCAATAGCTGTATTCAGTTATCCATGCAAGGCGAACAATAAATCCCGAAAAGGCCATGACGAACAAGCCATTGTCGATTAAAATGCCTAAGTTACAATCCTTTCGAAGCCAATAAATCCTACATGACAAAATATATTTTCATTACTGGCGGCGTGGTATCGTCGCTAGGCAAGGGCATTGCGGCATCCTCGCTTGCTGCCATCCTCGAAGCACGTGGTCTTAAAGTCACTATGACTAAACTAGACCCTTATATCAACCTTGATCCCGGCACTATGAGTCCGTTTCAACACGGCGAAGTGTTTGTTACCGAAGACGGTGCTGAAACCGATTTAGACTTAGGGCATTATGAGCGGTATTTAAAAACCACCATGAGCCGCAAAAACAACTTCACCACCGGTCAAGTCTATGACAGCGTATTACGCCGTGAACGCAAAGGTGATTATTTAGGCGCGACCGTACAAGTCATTCCACACATCACCGATGAAATAAAACGCCGTGTTTATCTCAGTGCCGAAGGCGTGGACGTTGCCTTAATCGAAGTTGGCGGTACGGTAGGCGATATTGAATCATTACCGTTTTTAGAAGCCATACGACAAATGCGTTTTGAACTAGGCGCAGACCGTTCGCTATTCATACACTTAACCCTCGTGCCGTATATTCGCTCGGCTGGGGAAATAAAAACCAAACCTACTCAACATTCCGTTAAAGAACTGCGCACTATCGGCATACAGCCTGATATTTTAATTTGTCGTTCTGAACGACCTATTCCTGTCAGTGACCGCCGTAAAATCGCCTTGTTTACCAATGTAGAAGAAAAAGCCGTTATTTCAGCGGTTGATGCCGATTCTATTTATCGCATTCCGTTGATGTTACATGACCAAGGGCTAGATGAAATAGTCGTTAAACGCCTGCGTTTAGATGTACCACCTGCGGATTTAAGTGAATGGCAAGCCGTTATTGCTGCCCTTGAAAGCTCCACCAATGTCGTCAAAATTGCCATAGTCGGCAAATATGTCGATCATTCTGATGCTTACAAATCGCTAAACGAAGCTTTAATCCACGCAGGTATTAAAACTCGCACCAAAGTCGATATTATTTACATCGACTCAGAACTGATAGAAGAGGAAGGCACGGCGCGATTAAAAGACGTAGATGCCATACTCGTTCCCGGTGGCTTTGGTGAACGCGGCGTAGAAGGTAAAATTGCTACCGTGCGTTATGCGCGTGAAAACCGCATTCCGTATTTAGGTATCTGTTTAGGTATGCAAGTGGCAGTCATTGAATTTGCGCGTAATGTCGCCGGTTTAGAAGGTGCACACAGTACCGAATTTTTACCAAAATCTCCGCATCCTGTTATCGGCTTAATCACCGAATGGATGGAAGACGGACAATTACAAATCCGCGATGAAAACTCCGATTTAGGCGGTTCTATGCGTTTAGGCGGACAACAATGCCGTTTACAACATGACACGCTAGCCCATGAAATGTACCAAAAAGATGTCATTACCGAACGCCATCGTCACCGCTACGAATTTAATAATCAATACATCGAACGCCTTGAAACCGCAGGTATGCGCTTCTCAGGTAAATCGATCGATGGACGCTTGGTAGAAATGATTGAACTTCCCGATCATCCGTGGTTTTTAGCTTGCCAATTTCACCCTGAATTTACCTCGACACCGCGTAAAGGGCATCCGTTGTTTTCAGGTTTTGTGATTGCCGCCGCGCAGCATAAAGAAAATAATCAGTAATCTTCCGCTATCAGAGTTAACTGGTTTTTAAAAGTTGGTTAACTCTTCAACAGAGAAACAAAAATGAAATTATGTGGCTTTGAAGTCGGTTTAAATCACCCGTTATTTTTAATCGCGGGTCCTTGCGTGATTGAAAGCGAACAACTCGCTTTAGATACCGCTGGTTTTTTAAAAGAACTGACGACGGAATTAAACATTCCGTTTATTTATAAATCGTCTTTTGATAAAGCCAATCGTTCCTCGCATGAAACCTTTCGTGGTTTAGGCGTAGAGCGCGGTTTAGAAATATTAGCGAAAGTAAAACAACAAATCGGTGTACCCGTATTGACCGATGTTCATGAAGACACGCCGTTAGCCGAAGTTGCCAGCGTGGTGGATGTGATGCAAACGCCTGCATTTTTATGTCGTCAAACCAATTTTATTCAAGCGGTTGCGTCACAAGGCATTCCTGTCAATATTAAAAAAGGGCAGTTTCTTGCACCTTGGGATATGGCAAACGTGGCTAACAAAGCCAAAGCGACAGGTAATCAACAGATTATGGTCTGTGAACGTGGTGTATCGTTTGGTTACAATAACTTAGTGTCGGATATGCGTTCGTTAGCCGTCATGCGTGATACCGATTGCCCAGTAGTATTTGACGCAACGCATTCGGTACAATTACCCGGTGGACAAGGCAGTTGCTCAGGTGGACAACGTGAATTTGTGCCTGTATTAGCCCGCGCTGCGGTTGCGGTCGGTGTTGCAGGACTGTTTATGGAAACCCATCCCAATCCTGCCGAAGCAAAAAGTGATGGTCCCAATTCATGGCCATTACACAGAATGCGTGAATTATTAGAAACTTTGTTGATTTTGGATAACGCAGTTAAAAGCCGCCCCTTCATTGAAACAACTTTGTAACGACAACCCTAACTTGCAACCACACGTTGCTTTTATTTTTTTAACCTTCGGAGTAATGCAATAACATGAGTAAAATCGTTGATATTAAAGCAAGAGAAATTTTAGATTCACGCGGTAACCCAACTTTAGAAGCGGATGTGACTTTAGAATCAGGCGTAGTTGGTAGTGCAATGGTGCCATCAGGTGCGTCAACTGGCGAGCGTGAAGCGATTGAATTGCGTGATGGCGATAAAAACCGTTATTTGGGCAAAGGCGTATTGAATGCAATCAATAACGTCAACACTGAAATTCGTGCGGCGATTGTTGGCATGGATGCAAACGACCAAGCGGCAATTGATAACGCGATGATTGCCTTAGATGGCACAGACAACAAAGCCCGTTTAGGCGCGAATGCGATTTTATCCGTGTCTATGGCAGTGGCTCATGCAGCGGCGAAAGAAGCAGGCGTACCGTTGTACCGTCATTTGAACAAATCAGGTAAATTCATCATGCCTGTGCCTATGATGAACATCATCAACGGCGGTTCACACGCAGATAACAGCGTTGATTTACAAGAGTTTATGATTTTGCCAGTCGGCGCACCGACTTTCCGTGAAGCGATTCGTTATGGCGCGGAAGTGTTTCATAACTTAGCCAAAGTATTGAAATCACGCGGCTTGGCAACGACAGTTGGTGATGAAGGCGGTTTTG
>NQJH01000114.1 GCA_002256685.1 Methylococcaceae bacterium NSP1-2
ATGCGTTTGATATGGTCGATTTGATTGATTTGTTCAATCAGCCGTGTGAGTCTGGCATCACTCAGTAATAACGGATCACCGCCGCTGAGTATCACTTCGTGAATGCTAGTATCGTTTTGAATGCTTTGTATCACCGCCTGTTCTTGTTGCTTGCCCAGTTGTAAATCAGCGTAAGGAAAGTTACGGCGAAAACAATAACGGCAGTTAATGGCACAACTGCCTGTGTTAATTAATAACACGCGTCCTTGATATTTATGCAGGACACCTGTTTGGGTGGCGGCGGGTAAATCACCGACGGGGTCGTTGTTATAGTCTGGATAAAGCAATAATTCATCTTTTATCGGCAACACTTGGCGCAATAATGGGTCATGCGGATTGCCTTTTTCCATGCAGGCGGCAAAACTTAATGGCACACGCAACGCGAAGTTTTGTTGTGCAAGCGTCGATACGCTTAAATCAGCGGGATTCAAGTCTAAATAACGACAAAGGTCTTCTATATTGGTGAAAGCCTCAGCCAATTGTTGTTGCCAATTTTTGGAAAAATGCGCGGTTTCGTGCTGTGATTGTGACATGCAAAGGTATTTAAGGTTTCTATTCAATGATTGCCTCTATTATAATGGTCTGGTTTTATATTGTTTGTCATCTTGAGGATAAAATGGCTAGTTATAGTACTAATGAGTTTAAAGCAGGGTTAAAAGTCATGCTGGATAATGACCCTTGCGCAATTATTGAGAATGAATTTGTTAAACCGGGTAAAGGTCAAGCCTTTAACCGCGTCAAAATCAGAAACCTGAAAACAGGTCGCGTCATTGAAAGAACCTTTAAATCAGGCGAATCATTGGAAGGTGCGGATGTAATCGAAATGGAGATGCAATATCTTTATAACGATGGCGATTTTAGACATTTTATGAACAATGAAACCTTTGATCAGTATCAATGTGATGAAAAAATCGTCGGTGATGCGGGTAAATGGTTGAAAGATCAGGATTCTTGTACGGTTATGTTATGGAATGACGCGCCCATTGGTGTGACACCTGCCAATTTTGTGGAATTGCAAATTGTGGAGACGGATCCGGGTGTACGCGGTGATACCTCAGGCGGTGGTGGTAAACCCGCTAAATTAGAAACAGGTGCGGTGGTTCGTGTACCATTATTTGTACAAACCGATGAAATAATTAAAGTCGATACCCGCACTGGCGAATATATTTCGCGCGTAAAAGAATAATGCAGGAAGCGTGGCAGCCGACCTGTTCGGTAGCAATGTTACAATCAAGAGCGCGATTGTTAACAAAAATTCGGGCTTTTTTCTTAGAAAAATCGGTACTGGAAGTAGAAACACCACTACTAAGTCATACCATAGGCACTGATCCGCAGTTGGCGTTTTTTGCTACTGACTATTGTCTGCCGCCACGGCTACACACTTTGTTTTTACAAACGTCTCCTGAATTTGCTATGAAACGTTTGCTTGCCGCAGGTAGCGGCTCTATTTATCAAATTTGTAAAGCATTTAGAAATGGTGAATCGGGACGTTTTCATAATCCCGAATTTACCCTATTAGAATGGTATCGAGTCGGCTTTACTTTACCGCAATTGATGGATGAAATTGCCGAATTGATACTGTCGCTATTTGCTGAACAAAAGGCTCTATCGGCTGTGCAACGCATTAGTTATCAAGCCGTTTTTCAGCACTATACAGGATTGAATGCGCTGGAATTTTGTTATGCAGATTACTGCACTTACGCGTTGGATAATCAGTTGCCTGAGGCGGTGTCTTTGTGTGAACACGATCACGCGCTGTGGCTGGATGTGTTGTTCAGTCATAAAGTTCAGCCTTATTTAGGTGATAATACGTTGTGCATGGTTTATGGTTATCCTGCTTGTCAGTCATCATTAGCCCGCATTAATGCGGATGATTCGCGTATTACTGACCGCGTGGAACTTTTTATTAATGGTGTTGAATTGGGCAATGGTTTCTATGAATTGACTGATGCTAGCGAACAAAATCAACGCTTTGATAATGAAATAGCCAGTCGGCAACAAAAAAACCTAGCGAATGTGGTAAAAGATGAACGACTAATCGCTGCTCTGGAAACAGGATTGCCTGACTGTTCAGGCGTTGCTATCGGTCTGGATCGTTTACTCATGCTATTATCAAAAAGCGCGTCTATTGATGATGTACTGAGTTTTTCTATACACAGGGCTTAAGCTGTTTGAATATTTACTGTGTTATAATCTAACAATATTTTGTTACTCGTTCATAGACGCTTTATTTTTTAGATACTTACATGAAATCAAATACTTTTTCTCGCTTGTTATTATTATGCCTGTTTGCATCTCAAGCTGTTGAAGCTGATGAAGAATTCATTGTTAGGGATATTCAGGTTAAAGGTTTACAACGTATTTCTGTCGGCACAGTTTATAACGATTTTCCTGTCAATGTTGGCGAAAAATTTTCTTTAGATCACTCCGCTGCGGCGATAAGAGCCTTATTTAAAACAGGTTTTTTTAAGGATGTTTCGCTATCCAAAGAAGGCTCAACGCTGGTTATTAACGTGGTTGAGCGTCCAACTATTGCAAAAATCGCCTTTGAAGGTAATAAAGACCTCAGTAAAGATGATTTAACCAAAGCATTGGATAAAATTGGTCTGTCCGAAGGTAAAGTGTTTGATAGACAAGTGTTAGATAAGGTAGAGCAAGAATTAAGCCGTCAATATCTCAGTCATGGCAAATACGGGCTGAAGATTAAAACCGATGTAACAACCCTGACTCGAAATCGTGTGGGCATCAATATCACTATTTCTGAAGGACGAGTCACCAAAATTAAACAAATTAATATTATTGGCAATAATGCGTTTGATGATAAAACGCTGCTCAGTAAATTTGAATTAAGCCCGTCTGATTTACTGTCGTTTTATACTAAAAACGATCAATATTCCAAGCAAAAACTGTCTGCCGATTTAGAAAGCCTACTGTCTTATTATTTAGATCGCGGTTATATCAACTTTGCTATTGAATCCACACAAGTCGCTATTACCCCTGATAAAAAAGATATTTACGTCACCATCAACGTCAAAGAAGGTGATGTTTACACGCTGAATAAAGTCAAATTAGCGGGCAATTTGGTTGTTCCGCCCGATCAATTGACTAAGTTGGTCAGCGTAGGACCGGGTGAAGTTTTTTCCAGAAAAAATGCCACAGAAACATCGAAAGCCATTCAAGACCGGTTAGGTGATGAAGGTTATGCGTTTGCCAACGTTAATATGGTGCCAGAAATTATCGAAGCAACTAAAACCGTTGATATGACCTTTGCGGTTGATCCGGGTAAGCGTGTTTATGTGAATCGCATCAATGTACGCGGCAATACCACAACGCGCGATGAAGTATTACGCCGTGAAATGCGTCAAATGGAATCTAGCTGGGCTTCCAGTTCAAAAATTGAACGTTCAAAAGTCCGTCTTGAACGCCTAGGGTATTTTGAATCGGTGAATGTTGAAACGCCACCTGTTGCGGGTACAGCCGACCAAATTGATGCGAATTACACCGTAGTAGAAAAACCGTCAGGTAATTTATCAGCGGGGATTGGTTACTCTCAGGTGCAAGGGATTATATTAAATGCCAACGTGTCTCAAGATAACGTGTTTGGTTCTGGCAAGCGAGTCAACCTTGCCTTTAACAACAGTACTTATACCACCAACTACCAATTTGGATTTTTTAATCCTTACTTCACGGTGGATGGTGTTAGTCAAGGCTACAATCTGGGCTATGCCAAACGTAATGCAGGAGCAGTGAATCTGTCCAATTACACCACCGATGTGGGTAATATAGGCACCAATTTTGGCATTCCGTTAAATGAATTCGACATGCTTCGTTTTGATACTGATCTAAGGCATACGAACTTAAAAATCAATGACTATACCGATAGTTTTGGTAATACTAGCAACGCCTATGTCTCCAAACAAATTCGTGATTTTGTCCGCGAAGAAGGCAATAAATATTGGACGCTAGGTGAAACAATAAGCTGGACTCACGATACCCTTAACCGGGCACTCTTCCCCAATCAGGGTGGTCAGCAACGTGCATCTGCACAAATAATAGTTCCAGGTAGTGATTTACAATACTATAAGGTCGGCTATAGACATCAGCATTATTTCCCTATTGCCAAAGATTTTACCTTTAAGCTAAATGGCGAAATCGCTTATGGAGATGGGTACGGTAGCACTGCATCCCTACCTTTCTTTGAGAATTACTTTGCAGGTGGTACGGGTTCAGTGCGCGGTTTTAAAAATAATACGCTAGGTCCTAGAGATACCCAAGAAAATCTACTGAATGGTACTTTTATTCAAGGCAACCCCATTGGTGGATCTAGTAAAATCATTGGTAATGCCGAATTATTTTTCCCAGTTCCTTTCATGACAGAGACAAAATCAGTCAGACTAGGTACTTTTTTTGATGCTGGTACAGTCAGTAAGGGTTTTTCAGTGAATGAAATGAGATATTCTGCTGGACTTTCAGGTGAATGGTTATCACCCTTTGGCGCATTATCCGTGAGTGCAGCATACCCTATTAATGCCGCACCCACCGATCAAAAACAAGCATTTCAGTTTAACTTTGGTCAGAGTTTCTAATAAGTTATTTTAGTTTCACGAACTTATCCCCTATAATTTCACGCCTTGTTAGTGACTATTTATTTTTTACCCATAATTGGAGATTGATTTAACAATGAAAAAGAAAATTGCTTTATTTTTAGGCTTATTGCTTGTTGCCAATGTCAGTTACGCTGAATTGAAAATTGGCTTTGTGAATATACCTGCTGTACTTGAAAAAGCACCACAAGCTGAAAAAGCTAAAAAACGTTTAGAGGAAAAATTTTCACCTCGCGACAAACAATTAGTTGCACAGCAAAAAGAAATTCAAACAATGGAAGAAAAATTGGCCAAAGATGCTGCGGTCATGAGTGAATCAGAGAAATCTAATTTAGAAAAAGATATTCTCAATAAGAAAAGAGATGCAAAAAGATCACAGCAAGAATTTAGTGAAGATTTTAATGCCAGCCGTAATGAAGAATTAGGCAAATTACAACGTCATATTATTGAAGCCATTCGTGAAATTGCTAAAGCGCAAAACTTTGATTTATTGCTAACCGAAGGCGTTATATATGCCAATGACAAAATTGATGTCACTGCGCAAGTTCAACAAAAACTGTTGAAAATACCTGAATAAAACACCTTTGTCTTTAAGCCATACCACCCAATCCTTAAGAAAAACTCCCTAAGCCATGTCTATTACGTTGGATATTTTACAAATACAAGCTTTTTTACCCCATCGATACCCTTTTTTATTGGTTGATAAGGTAATTGAGTGCGAACCAGGAATTAGGCTATTAGGAGTAAAAAATGTTACTTATAATGAGCCTTTTTTTCAAGGACATTTTCCACAAAAACCCATTATGCCAGGTGTTCTTATTTTAGAAGCCTTGGCTCAGGCAACCGGTTTATTAGCTTCCGAAACGGCAGGTGCTGAATTAGAAGGTATGATTTATTATTTGGTGGGTATTGATAAAGCCAAATTTAAAAGACCTGTCGTACCTGGGGATCAATTAATGTTGGAAGCCAGATTCGTCAAAAGTAAGCGTAATATTTGGGCGTTCGAATGTCGTGCTGAAGTTGATGGCGATTTTGTAGCGAGTGCAGAAATCCGATGCGCAGCGGTAGTGGACTAATTTTGATTGATTCATCCGCCATTATCGATAGTCGTGCTGAGATCGCTACGAATGTGTCGGTGGGAGCTTTTTCTGTTATCGGTGCTGATGTCAAAATAGATTCAGGCACAGTCATAGGTCCCCATGTCGTTATTAAAGGACCTACTTCCATCGGCAAGGACAATCGAATTTACCAATTCACCTCCATCGGCGAAGATCCGCAAGATAAAAAATATGCGGCTGAAATAACGCGCCTTGAAATTGGTGATAGAAATACTATTCGAGAATTTACCTCTATGCACCGAGGAACAATTCAGGATCATAGTGTTACTCGAATAGGTAATGACAATCTATTTATGGCATATACGCATGTTGCCCATGACTGCATTATTGGCGATCACGTCATTATGGCGAATGGCGCATCATTAGCGGGACATGTCCACTTGAATAGCCACGCCATTTTGGGTGGCTTTACATTAGTGCATCAGTTTACCCAACAATGGTATCACTGCCGAAGATATTCGCTTGATAAGAAATGCCTATAAAATCATCTACAAAATGAATTTACGCCTAGAAGATGCTATCGAACAAATCGAAGAATTGGCAACTGATAGCAAAGAATTAACCGAAATGGTTAATTTTTTGCGCAATGTCCGTCGTGGCATTTTGCGCTAGTCGCTTATGCCATTCATGGATGAAATCCCCACACATTTTTTGATTGCGGGTGTCGATGAAGTTGGGCGCGGCTGTTTAGCTGGGTCTGTCGTCGCCGCTGCTGTCATCTTAGACCCAAACAAACCCATTGCTGGCTTAGCCGATTCCAAAAAACTAACTGAACGCAAGCGCGAACAGCTCAGTAAGCTCATCCAAGAACAAGCGTTAAGCTGGGCTATTGCAGAAGCCAGCGTTGCTGAAATAGACTCACTCAACATTCTACAAGCTACCCTACTTGCCATGCAACGCGCTATCGCAGGTTTACATATATTGCCTGATACTGTGTTAATTGATGGCAATCAGCTACCGCATTTAACCATGCCTGCTCACGCTATTGTCAAAGGCGACAGCAAAGTGCAAGCCATCAGTGCGGCTTCTATTATTGCCAAAGTCTACCGCGATCAACTCATGGTTGATTATCACCACCAATATCCTAATTTTTCCTTTCACCTGCATAAAAGCTACGGCACTACACAACACCTCGCTGAAATTCAACAATTTGGATTTTTAGAAGTACACCGAAAAACATTTAATCCAGTGAAGACTTTGATAATGCAG
>NQJH01000336.1 GCA_002256685.1 Methylococcaceae bacterium NSP1-2
AATTGGCTTAAATCAAATAAAAGTTTATTCATTACAACTTCCAGATATATTTTTTACTGAGAAAGGTAAAAAGAGAATAATTATCACGCTTACATTTAATCCTGAAACTCGCCTTTCCCGTGGTGACAGTTATTTAGGGAATAGAATGGAATTCCATCTTTTTCATACAATGAATCCAGAGGTTCTAATTGAAAAATATGGCGTTATTTCTGAAAACACAGAACAATCGGGTGGTGTACCTGATGATTTAAAAAAATTTGAAATTAATTTTTTTCCGCTTGCAACAACTAGAAAAGCAGGATGCCATCAAAAAGCATGGAAAGAATATAAAATCGAGCCTAAAAATAATAGACCTGCATCTCCTGTTTCCTTAGTGCTTTTAAATTTCAATAAGTGGATAACTGCTTCAAATAGAATGCAGGATTATTGCATATCTGTGACTTTTGAACATGAAAAAGAAATCGAGTTATATAATCAAATAAAGCTAACTAATCAAGTTAGAATTCGGGTGTAATAATGACCTCAACAATTCTTTTCAGCGCGGGCGAAGCTTCTGGCGATCAACACGCGGCTAATATGTTTTTAGAAATTAAAAAACACCAACCTGATATTAAAGCTATTGGTATGGGCGGGGCGAAGATGGCGCAGGCGGGGGTTGATATTCGCTATGATTCGGCGGGGATTGGTGTTATCGGCGTAGTGGAGGTGTTGAAACATTATGGCGAGATTCGGCGGGCGTTGACCTTGATGAAGCGAATTATTGACACTGAACGCCCTGATTTATTGGTGTGTGTGGATTATAAGGAATTTAACTTTAAACTGGCGACGTATGCGAAACAAAAGGGGATTAAGGTGTTGTTTTATGTCAGTCCGCAGGTGTGGGCGTGGCGTGCAGGGCGGGTTAAGGCTTATGGAAAAGTGATTGATATGATGGCGGTGATTTTTCCGTTTGAGACGGCTTATTATGAGGCGGAGAATGTGCCTGTGCGTTATGTCGGGCATCCGTCTGTGGATAAAGTACATCCGCAAACCAGTAAAGCGGAAGCTATGGCGCGGTTTGAGTTGGATGCGAATAAGCGCGTGGTCGGTTTGTTGGCAGGGAGTCGGGCGAATGAGATTAAGCGGCTGTTACCGGTGATGCTTGCCGCTGCCGCTTTGTTAAAAGCTAAGTTTGCCGATTGTCAGTTTATTTTGCCGCAAGCGGATTCAATTACGGATGAATTACTTGCCGAGTATTTGCAGGATTCGCCTGTTAAAGTGACAGTGATTAAGCAACAACCTTATGATGTGATTCAGTGTTGTGATGCAGTGATGACGACTTCGGGGACGGCAACCTTGGAGATTGCATTGCTGACGGTGCCGATGGTGATTTGTTATAAGCTGTCGCCGCTGACATATTGGTTAGGGCGGTTGTTAGTGAAAACGCCGTTTATTGGTTTACCGAATATTGTCGCAGGTAAGTCGATTGTGAAGGAGTTTATTCAGCATGAGGCGACGGCTGATAATTTGGCGGCAGAAGTTGAGCGTATTTTAACGGATCAAGACTATCGCGAAACGATGCAGGGAAATTTGCAGGACGTTAAACAGCGATTAGGGCAGGGCGGGGGTTCTAAAAATATGGCGTTGTTGGCGTTGGAGATGTTGTAGAGACGTTGCATTGCAACGTCTCCCTATAACAACTTATTAGGCTAGAGCTAACTGTGAATACTCTATTGCCGAAATAGTCGCAGGTGGTTTGATGGTGGATTTTGCAGTGGTTTTCGGTGCAGTTTTTACATCAGGTTTTGCGGCTACTTTGGTATCGATTTTAGGCGCAGGTTTTACGGCTACTTTAATGCCAGTTTTAGGCGCGGCTTTTACGGCTACTTTGGTATCGGTTTTAGACGTAGGTTTTACAGCTACTTTAATGCCAGTTTTAGGCGTGGCTTTTACGGCTACTTTGGTATCGGCTTTAGGCACGGGCTTTACGGCTATTTTGGTATCCGTTTTAGGCACAGGCTTTACCGCTACTTTAGTGTTAGCCGCTTTAGGCGCGGGCTTTATTGCTACTTTAATGTCAGTTTTAGGTGCAATTTTTGGCGTAACCTTCGACACAGGCTCAGGCGATGAAGGCTGAGGTATTGAGGTTTCAGGTGCTAAAGGTTCAGTATTAATTGTAGAGGGTAAAACGGGCATAGCATCTGGCACAACTTCAGTACCACCATCCATAGGTGGTAATCTTTCATACAGGGCGACAGGTTCGCCATCTAACTTTTCTAGCGCGTCATTCAAGGCTTTTTGGTCAAAC
>NQJH01000115.1 GCA_002256685.1 Methylococcaceae bacterium NSP1-2
CCGCAGTCATGGCTATCAATTCGCCTCACGGCATTATTCATCACATAAAACTGTATCATTAGCCGTTGCTGCTATTAATATCGGTTGGTTATTACCTATCGCGTTATGGGTCGGATTAGGCGGACTCAATGGTTTATTAGGGCTTAGCATTGCCTATTTGCCGCTATTATTATTAGCGATTCACTTCAAAGCAGGGCTGGCGGAATGATAGCGTTACCCTTACGCACGTGGTTCGTCAATCTTTCGCGGCGCGTTAAAGCGTGTATTTTGATTAGCGCGGATATATTTTTTACTTTATTCGCGTTATGGGCGGCTTTTTCATTACGTTGGAGTGACTGGTATATTCCTAAGGGTGATGAATGGTATTTATTTGCCGTCGCGCCTGTGATTGCTGTGCCTATTTTTATTCGCTTAGGTTTGTATCGCGCCATTATTCGCTATATAGAAATGCGTGCGTTATGGACAATTATGCAGGCAACCACCCTATACGCCGTGTTATGAATCGGGCATTAAAGGCATTCCGCGTACTGTTTCATTGCTCAATTGGTTATTAGTCGTACTGTTAGTCAGTAGTAGTCGGTTTTTTGTCCGTTGGTGGCTAGCCGATGTGTATTTTCGTATTAGCGAAGAGTTTAATAATAAGGAACATAACAAAAAAAACGTCGTGATTTACGGAGCGGGCAGTGCGGGTGTGCAACTCGCTTCGGCATTAGCGCATGGCGGTGCCTTTAAAACGGTCGCGTTTATTGATGACGATCCTTTATTACATAAACAAAAAATCAATGGTATTAAAATTTGTCCATTTGATTCTTTGGGCTATTTAATGGAGCGATACCACGTTGCTAACGTGTTGTTGGCAATGCCTTCAGCGAGTCGAACGCGTATTAGTGAAGTTATCGACTTACTAGAACCTTATGCGGTGCATGTATTATCCATGCCTAGTGTGTCGGATATTGCTCACGGTAAAGTAACCTTTGATGTGTTACAGGAAGTTGATATTGCTGACTTGCTAGGTCGTGATCCTGTTGCCCCCGTTACGTTATTACTGCAAGCGAATATCACTGACAAAGTGGTCATGGTTACCGGTGCGGGTGGTTCTATTGGTTCTGAACTGTGTCGGCAAATTCTTCGTTTACAACCGCGTACATTGGTACTTTTTGAACGCAATGAATTCGCACTGTATGCGATAGAAAAAGAATTAAATCAACAGCTCAGCAAAATCGAAATGGCTGAAACCATAGCCGTGTTACCGGTATTAGGTTCAGTGACTAATGCGGAGCGTGTCGAAAAAGTCTGTAAAACCTTTAGTGTACAAACTATTTATCATGCCGCCGCTTACAAACATGTGCCAATGGTGGAAAAAAATCCTGCTGAAGCGGTGTGGAATAATATTCTAGGCACGTTGCGTACTGCACAATCCGCCATCAATGCACAGGTTGAAACCTTTGTTCTCATTTCTACCGACAAAGCGGTTAGACCGACTAACACAATGGGCGCGACTAAACGTTTCGCCGAATTAATTTTGCAGGCTTTGAGTGACAATGCCAGTACTGAGCAAAAAACCCGTTTCACGATGGTAAGATTTGGTAATGTATTAGGCTCTTCAGGCTCAGTCGTGCCGTTATTTCGTGAGCAAATCGCCAGAGGCGGTCCTGTGACCGTCACCGATAAACGCATTATTCGTTATTTTATGACCATACCCGAAGCCTCACAGCTGGTGATTCAGGCGGGTGCAATGGGACAGGGCGGTGATGTCTTTGTACTGGATATGGGCGAACCCATTCGAATTATTGATTTAGCCAAGCGCATGATTCACTTAAGTGGTTTAGAAATAAAAGATGACACGCATCCTGACGGCGATATAGAAATTCAGTTTACTGGATTACGCGCAGGTGAAAAACTCTATGAAGAACTGTTAATCGGCGATAACGTGTCTAAAACTACGCACCCCAGAATTATGCGTGCAGAAGAATCGATGATTGCGTGGTCTGAACTGGAAAAAATGCTAGCTGTGCTAGAACAGGCGGCTAAGGAGGATAATTTCGAACAAATTAGATTTATTTTGCAACAAGCAGTTTCAGGTTTTGCACCACAATGTGAGATTGGTGATCTGCTCTGGAAACAACGTAAAAGCACGCATTAAGCAAAAAAAAACCTCCTGATACGCTATCTATCGTAACAGGAGGTAAAAAAATCAAGCAGGTTTTCTAATGAGGAGATTCTGCTTGTAACGCATAACACTAGGAGGAGTAAATCTTAAATCTTTAGAGCTTATGGCTTTGCTCTCATTACAATGTTGCTATAAATAGCGGCACTTGCAAATAATACGGTTGAAACAACGAACTGGCCGGAAATAAAACTCCAAATTCCGATGATAAACATCAGTCCAATGAAAATATCTTTATTAAAGTTGTTCATGTTGCCACCTAAAGGTTGTTTTATCAGTAAGTTTGTGCTTACTATACATGACTATTTTTTGGATACAATAGGCAAAAGAACGAATGAATTGTTTCCTGATAGGAAACAATGGTCGCAGTGGTAACGTTTAAACAACGTTGTAGTAGGCTGAACCGACATGAGAAAGCTCATGGCAACACCGCAACTGATGCGCTTCTTAGCTCAATAAATTGCAGTAATTTCTTAGTAAAAGCAGCGAAAGTGGATAACACACCCGTAGGTAACTTAGGTAAAAAAAATGGATAAACTAACCAGTATGTCAGTTTTTGTTCGTGTCGCTAAAGCCGGCAGTTTTGCTGGGGGAGCAAGCGAATTAGGTATTTCCAGAGCGATGGCAACCAAGCATATCATGCAGCTAGAAAGCAGCTTAGGCACGCGGTTGTTCAATCGCACCACCCGCAGCTTAAATTTAACCGATGTGGGTGCATCCTATTTGGAGCGTTGCCAACAAGTATTACTTGATGTTGAAGAAATGGAAGCCGCTGTCACCCATTTGCAAACCGAGCCACGCGGGGTATTAAAAATTAGTGCGCCCCCTGTTATTGGTGCAACCCATATTACTCGCGCGGTTGCCGCATTTCTCAAAATACATCCGGACTTAACGGTCGATTTGATTTTGCAAAGTAGCCCCGGAGATTTGATTGATGACGGCATTGATATAGCCATTTATTTAGGTGATTTGGATGATACCAGCATGGTAGCGCGTAAACTTGCCAGTTCATCCATGGTGGTATGTGGTTCGCCTGATTATTTAGCGAAGTACGGTATTCCCAACACGCCAGAAGATTTATACAACCATAGTTGCTTAGTCAATTGGGCAAGCGCACCCAGAAATAAATGGAAGTTTAAAAGTAAAACCGGTTACACCACTATCAACGTATCAGGGCGTATGCAGTCTAATGTTGCCGATGCTAACCGTATTGCCGCTGTTAATGGCTTAGGTTTAGTGATGCTAGCCACTTATGTTGTCGGTCGAGATATTGAAAAAGGCAAGCTGATTGCGGTATTAGAAGATTACGCGCCACCCCCGTTAGATATTCATGCTGTGTATCCACATCGAAAATATTTATCAGCTAAAGTCAGGCGGTTTTTAGATTTTTTACAAATCTGGCTACAGCCGCACGTTAATATGCCGAGTCCAGAGTAGCTTACTACCCCTGCTATTTGGGTACTGTTAAACTTGCGGTTGCTTGATGCAACCAAAAATGTTGTAAGCCACCATCGTTACCATAAATACCCACCATGAATTGGGATAAGAATTGTAGAATTTGATAGGCATCAATATGGTTAGACGAATCCAAATAATTGATCAATGGTTCTAATAATTGCCACGCGGCAGGCGGCATAGCGTGTCGATTCGCCGCTATTACCTGTTTGAATATCTCAAAACGACTGTCCCACCAATGGCTAATAAAGGCTTGTTGCACTTTGCGTCCTGCTAATTCATCTAATTTGAATTGGCATAGTATGCCCTCTATGGCTTCCCATAACGGTTCTGCATAATACATACGACCATCGAAACCGGCCTTAAGATAATAACCTTCGAATGTATTGTACATAGTCTGCCCATCTGACCAATTGCTACCATCGTAAGCCAACCACGCGCCATTTAAACAAGCAATATTGCCAACATCGGCAATAAAAAAACGCAAGAATTGATCATGGTGAGCCAGTTTTACAGGGTGTTGTTGAACAAAACGAAAGTAACGTTGCCAAATTGTTTGGCTATAACAACTATAGAAATTAACTGCACCATCACAGGTTGCCCATGCTATTAAATTATCCGTTGAATTTGAACTCGTTAAATCGGGTGTATTCGCCACTGTTGTGCTTTCTTGGGCATAACGCACAACGGGCGCGCAAAATCCTTCATAGCCTGTGCCTGTAGAGTGCTCAATAGCATGAGCCAACGCTTGTACACCCGTGGGAAGAAAAATATCATCGTCAGTGACAAACAATACATACTTGCCCGTTGCGGCGGAAAATCCGGCAAAAAAATTGTCTAAGGCTTTACAATCAACTTCTGTCTCAGCAAAAATAATATCGTTTAAAAATTCGCTGCGTAATTGTTCAGCTTTTTTTAAAGAACCTGAATTATCTGCCAGTACTACCTCAAAACCGTGTTGCAAAAATAAATCTATCGTTGAGATCAGGCGGCGGATGCTGGAGGTATCAGAACGATGACTAGGGATTACAATACTGGCATTGATTTTGTGCATAAGGCAAATTCTGAATAGTTGAGAACGGCTGTCATTATAACCCATAATTTTTGACTCCCATCCCTCTCGCTGGAGGGACGAAAACTGCTTAGCTTAATATATCCACTTTGACCATACCCTAATGAATGCGATAATAGACACACTTAAAATAAACGGATTGCTTTTTTATCAAGCTTTTACCCGCGAAAAAGCAACGCACACACCGCCTCATAATCCCGATTACCTGCTGGTAAAAAATGAATTACTGGCTTTATTCGCCCCGTTGACCGTGGTTTTGTGCGGTCAAGAAACGAAGTGCAGTTTATCGGACAAAAATTGGATAGCATCATGATAGAAAACCTAGACCCGCAACACGCATGGGATTTATTGCAACAAAAACCTGATGCCGTGTTAGTGGATGTCAGAACGAAAGCGGAATATACCGATATTGGTCATCCAATCGGTGCAGTTCACATTGCGTGGCAAGAACAGTTTGGTTCGCCTGTTAATCCCAACTTTATTGCCGAAGTCAATAAAGTCGCACCCGATTACAATACCCCTGTATTACTGCTGTGCCGCAGTGGTCAACGTTCTTTAAGTGCCGCAAAAGCCTTAGAACAAAGCGGTTATAAAACCTTGATTAACATAATCAATGGCTTTGAAGGCGACCCCGATAACAACCAACAACGCGGCAATCTAAATGGCTGGCGTTTTCATGGTTTGCCTTGGCAACAAAATTAAATAACCTGCCGCAACACCTAAATAATTGCAGGGTGCATCATGCACCCTTCTATTTTACAAATAGTGCGTAAAATACACTCAACACCGATTTATTAACCCTTAGAGAACTACCAGTGATTGAAAAATTAAGAAATATTGCCATTATTGCCCACGTTGACCACGGTAAAACCACGCTTGTGGACAAGTTACTGCAACAATCGGGTACGTTTGCCGCACATACCAAAGTCACCGAGCGCATGATGGACTCCAATGACATTGAAAAAGAACGCGGCATTACCATTTTGGCAAAAAACACCGCGTTAGATTGGAACGGCTACCATATCAACATCGTAGACACACCGGGTCATGCTGATTTTGGTGGTGAAGTAGAGCGCGTACTGTCGATGGTTGATTCCGTATTATTGCTGGTTGATGCGGTTGATGGTCCGATGCCACAAACCCGTTTTGTAACGCAAAAAGCGTTTGCGTTAGGTTTAAAACCGATTGTTGTTATCAACAAAATTGACCGTCCTGGTGCGCGTCCTGATTGGGTTGTCGATCAAACGTTTGACTTGTTTGACCGTTTAGGTGCGACCGATGAGCAGTTAGATTTTCCGATTGTCTTCGCGTCTGCTATTAACGGTTATGCGGGATTAGACTCCTCTGTGTCAGGTGGCGATATGACTCCGCTGTTTCAAACGATTGTGGATAAAGTTAGCCCACCGCCTGTGAACATCGACGGTCCATTTCAAATGCAAGTAATTAGCCTCGATTACAACACTTACACAGGCGTTATCGGTATCGGTCGTATTCAACGCGGCATAGTTAAACCAAATCAACCACTCGTTATCGTCAACCGCGAAGGCGTTGAACGTAAATGTCGCATGTTGCAAGTATTCGGTTTCCACGGTTTAGAACGTGTTGAAGTACAAGAAGCCCGCGCTGGCGATATTATTGCGTTTGCGGGTATCGAAAAATTAGAAATTTCGGATACGATTTGTAGCCCAGAATGTATCGAAACTTTGCCACCATTGACTGTTGACGAACCGACTGTTTCGATGACTTTCCAAGTCAATAACTCACCGTTTGCAGGCAAAGAAGGTAAATTTGTTACCACCCGCCAAATCCGTGATCGTTTAGAAAAAGAATTGCAACATAACGTTGCATTGCATTTATCAGTACTGATTGAAAATATGCGTCGCGAAGGCTTTGAAATGGGGGTTTCGCGTCCTGAAGTTATTCTAAAAGAAATCGACGGTAAAAAATGCGAACCGTTTGAAATGGTGACCGTCGAAGTCGAAGAAGAGCATCAAGGCTCTATCATGGAAAAATTGGGCGAGCGTAAAGGCGATTTGACCAATATGGTTCCCGATGGCAAAGGTCGTATTCGTTTAGAATACATGATGCCGTCACGCGGTTTAATTGGTTTTCAAACTGAATTTATGACGGCCACGTCTGGTTCTGGTTTGCTTTACCACGTTTTCGATCATTACGGTCCAATGAAAGCGGGCGAAGTTGGTAATCGTATGCGCGGTGTGATGATTTCAATGGTCGCTGGTAAAGCAGTAACTTACTCTTTACACCCACTGCAAGAGCGCGGCGAATTGTTGTTAGTCAATGGCGATGAAGTCTATGAAGGCATGTTAGTCGGCTTACATTCACGCACTAATGATTTATGCGTCAATCCTTGCAAACCTAAACAATTAACCAACGTCCGCGCCTCAGGTACTGACGAAAGTTTAGTATTAGCGCGTATTCAGAAATTAACGCTAGAACAAGCGTTAGAATTTATTGCTGAAGATGAATTGGTTGAAGTGACACCTAAATCGATTCGTTTACGCAAAAAATTCTTGACTGAAAACGAGCGTAAAAGAGCGGCTAAGAGTTAGTAATAGCGGTTTTAATAACGCGTTCAGACCTGTCAGGTTTTTAAAACCCGACAGGTCTATCTTTTGCGTAGTGAAGCACCAATTCCTCAGGTGTGGAGCTGAGCCTAACAAGGATGAAACCACTGACTTATCAAGGAACGATGAATAAATTCAATCATTACCCTCGAAAAACACTCACAATAAAACACCTCATTTGGTGTTTTTTGCAGAAGCCGTATGCGTGCTGGAATTGCACGTCTGAATTGAATCCACTTTTTTAACCCCCCACTTTTTTATTCCAAATGCCGGTCAAGGTATAACCTATGAGCGACTTAGCAAAATCAAACATAGCTGCTATCGCACTGTTGCTTTATGGTTATTCAGCGATTGCAACGGCAGAATTTCCCCTCTATGAAAAAAATTCATTCAAGCTGAGTACTAGCTTTAATTCAGCGGTAGGGGCTTATTTTACAAAAAACACGAGCTTCGGTGTGGGTCGAGTGCGGTTTATGCAGTCGCTGCACCTAATAAAGGCGGTACACAAGCGTTTGGTGCTAACAAAACGGAGCAATTATTTGAGATGATTTTTTATGTCAATTTTTAGCGAGCAATGTCAGGGCGCGTACCATGAAGCTAAGTCATAAACTCAGTTTAACGGTGGTGTTAGGCATTTTCTTGGTGACTGTGCCGGGTGTTGCCGTGATGTATAAGTTGGCGCGTGACTATTATTTAGTATCGACTATCAAGACCTTGGAAACCGATACGCGTAGCCATATCGCCTTGCAACTCAGTAGCTTACAACGAGCGGAAAAAAGTCTGGAGACATTGGCTAATACCTTACGAAAGGCATTGCGAGTACCCCCCGTTGCTGGAGAAATTGCCGAATTTGATCGCCGAGTTGTCAAAGATGAACTGGGGGTTGTGCGTAATCGCCGTGAATTATTTGACGGTCACACACAGGCGGGAATTTTTATACCGAAAGGGGTGGTGTTAACGGACGATATTAAACGCACCAAACTACGCGCGATGGATGTATTGAGTAGTTTCGGTCTAGCCGCGTTAAACCATTACGATGGCGTTTGGTTCGATCAACTCAATAAAACCTCGGTGATTTTCTGGCGGCGCGATGCTGACTTTATTTATAAATTAGAACCC
>NQJH01000337.1 GCA_002256685.1 Methylococcaceae bacterium NSP1-2
ATAAACAACCTGAGCGTTATGTGGTCTGCAATGCTGATGAAGGCGAACCGGGGACATTTAAAGACCGCGTATTATTGAACAGTTATGCGCATGATGTGATTGAAGGCATGACCGTGTGTGCCGCTATTATTAAAGCCAAGCAAGGTTTTATTTATTTACGCGGTGAATATTTACACCTTTACGATAAATTATTGGCAATCCTCGCAGAACGCCGCGCCGCTGGTTTATTGGGCGACAATATTTTAGGGCAAGGGTTAAATTTTGATATAGATGTGCGTTTAGGCTTAGGTGCGTATATCTGCGGTGAAGAATCGGCGTTGATTGAATCTCTGGAAGGCAAAATGGGCATTCCGCGTAATCGTCCGCCCTACCCTGTTACCTCTGGCTATTTGAATAAACCTACTGTTGTTAATAACGTCGAAACTTTTGTTGCTGCGGCTCATATTGCAGCGCATGGCGGCGCATGGTTTGCCGCACACGGTACTGAAAAATCCAAAGGCTCAAAAATTCTCAGTATCAGCGGGGATTGTAAAAAAGCGGGGATTTATGAATATCCGTTTGGTACAAGCATTAAACAAATTCTCAGCGATTGTGGCGCGGATGACGATGTGCTGGGTGTACAAATCGGCGGCCCGTCTGGCACATTTATCAACAACAAAGAATTAGACCGCGTCATCGGTTTTGAAGACTTAGCCACGGGCGGTTCATTTATCGTCTTTAATCACAGTCGTGATATTTTCGACATTGTGCAGAATTTTACTCATTTCTTCGCGCATGAAAGCTGTGGTTTTTGTACGCCTTGCCGCGTCGGTACGTCATTACTTAAAAAACAATACGACAAAATTTGCACGGGACACGGTTCGTCGGGTGATGTGCGTGAATTAAAAGAAATCGCTGTCTTAATCAAAGCCACCAGTCATTGCGGCTTAGGGCAAACTGCCGCGCAACCGATTTTAACCACGCTGGAACGCTATCCAGAGTTATACGATAAAAAACTAAAACAAATCAGCTTTGAACCGGGTTTTGATTTAGACGGTGCGTTAGCGATTGCCCGACAACTTAGTGGTCGTGACGATAGCAACGCGCATTTAGCCCAAGTGGGAGAAGACTAATGAGCGACATTAAAATAGACGGACAATCTATCCCCTTTGAAGAAGGGCAAACTATTATGGAAGCGGCAACGGCGGCAGGTATTTATATTCCGCATTTATGCCATAACCCTGAATTTACCCCGCACGGCAGTTGCAAACTGTGTACCGTTAAAATCAATGGACGCAATGCGACTTCCTGCACATTTCCAGCGGCGTTAGGGCAAGAAGTTAGCAATAACACCGAAGAACTGAATGCTGAACGCAAACGCCTCACCCAAATGCTGTTTGTTGAAGGCAATCATCTTTGTCCCTCCTGTGAAAAATCGGGCAACTGCCAATTACAGGCGGTCGGTTATCACTTAAATATGCTGGATAATCACTATCCGCATTTTTTCGCACAACGCGAAGTCGATGCGTCACATAAAGATATATTAATCGATCATAACCGCTGTATTTTCTGCAATCTGTGCGTTCGCGCCAGCCATGCCGAAGGTAAAGACGTGTTTGCGATTGCAGGGCGTGGCATTAATAAACATCTCGTGGTTAATTCCGAATCGGGCAAACTGGTTGACAGTGATTTAACAGCCGATGATAGAGCCGCGCATGTTTGCCCAACGGGGGCTATTTTAGTCAGAGGGGGCGCGTTTAAAGTGCCGATTGGTCAACGTATTTATGACCACCATGATATTTGTGACGTGAGTTTAGGAGAACAGCATGGCGAATAAAATCAGAATCGCAACCACTTCATTGGCAGGTTGTTTTGGCTGCCACATGTCATTTTTGGATTTGGATGAGCGTTTAGTCGCGTTAGCTGAATTAGTCGAATTTAACCGCTCACCGATTACCGACATAAAACACTGCGGACCGTGCGACATCGGCTTGATTGAAGGCGGCGTGTGTAATGCGGAAAACGTCCATGTGTTACGCGAATTTCGCCAAAATTGTAAAATTTTAGTCGCCGTTGGTGCGTGTGCAATTAACGGCGGCTTACCCGCATTGCGTAATTCTATACCGCTAGAAGCCTGTTTAAGAGAAGCGTATTTAGACGGTATCGGCGTGGAAAATCCGCATATTCCGAATGATCCCGAATTGCCGCTATTACTAAATCAAGTCCATCCGATTCATGAAGTGGTCAAAATTGATTATTCCCTCCCCGGTTGCCCGCCGTCTGCGGATGTGTTTTGGACCCGGTTGCCCACCCTCTGCGGATGTGTTTTGGAAGTTTTTAACGGATTTATTGGCAGGAAAAGAACCGAGTTTGGATTACGATTTGGTGCATTACGATTGAGGTTTTGGGTTTAGTAGGTTTCGTTGGGTTGGCTATCGCCAGCCCAACCTACGCCGCTGCTAAGATTTATCTCGTTCCCAAACTCCAGTTTGGGAACGAGATAAGCGGAGCTTGAAAAACAGGCATTCCCAAGCCAGAGAGCTTG
>NQJH01000338.1 GCA_002256685.1 Methylococcaceae bacterium NSP1-2
GAATTAACCATGACGGGGCAAAATGTGGATGGTAACTGGGCGCCGATTGATCCGTTAGTGGGTGATATTAGCCGTTCTTTCTTTGCGCAAAATATTGACGGCAATGATTATATTCATAACTTTTTTAATTCTGTTGAAGTGACAGGAAAATTTGATACGGGTTTTGCTAAACATACTTTATTAATGGGGGGTGATTATTATCGCAGTGATAGTCGCTATACCAATGTTGGTTTTGGCGCAAATCCAAATCAATATGATGTCAGCAATATCTACAAGCCTACGCACATGACAGCCCCGCCTATCATTGATGCAGCGGATATAACCACCACCAATGCGACCATGCCTTGGTTTGGTCTTTATATGCAGGATCAAATCGAACTGCCTTATAACGTGCATTTATTAGGTGGTTTCCGTTATGACAATGCTGAAAGCAATAGTATCAGCACGGGTGAATATGCAACGGATCGCACGCGCTCGCATGAAGATAAAATCTCCCCACGCGGCGGTATGTTGTGGCAACCGATTCCTGAGTTATCGGTTTACGGTAGTTATACTGAAAACTTCGGCGCATCCAATACCGTCAGTCGAGGCATACCATTACCGCCACAAACCGCTAAACAATGGGAAACGGGTATCAAAACTGAACTGTTTGATGGTCGCTTTACTGGCACAATCGCTTATTTCGACCTGAAAAAACAAAACTTGCCTGTCGCAGTGGATGCACTGACAACCAAAGCCGTTGGACAAGCGGAAAGCCGAGGCATAGAACTGGATATGACGGGTGAAATTTTACCCGGTTGGAATGTCATTGGTGCGTATGCCTACACGCCGTTTGCAAAAACCACTGATAACGGTTTTGAAACAGATCCAGTGACTGGTTTAGATGTCGCTTCATCACAAAATGGCAAACGTTTAAACAACGCACCCAGAAATAGCGGTAGTTTATGGACAACTTACGAACCACAAACAAAATACTGGCATGGGCTTAAATTGGGCGCGGGTATGCAGGGCGTGGGCAAACGTGAAATTGGTTATAACGAAACCGCTCAAGCACCCGGTTATGCCACGATGAATTTAATGGCAAGTCAATTGTGGAATGTCGGTAAATCCAGAATCACTGCACAACTGAACGTCGATAACTTACTCGATAAAACCTATATTGGTAGCATATACAGTTACGGACCAACTAATTACGGTGCGCCGCGTACTTTCATGGGTTCAATCAAAATAGAGTATTAATGTCTATTCTGACCCTAAAAAATCGCCGTAAATTGTGGCTCAAGGTACATTTATACCTTGGGCTATTTGCTGGCGCGGTGTTTGTTGTTATGGGGCTAACGGGTAGCCTACTGGCGTTTGAATACCCGTTAGATGAAGCCTTAAATGCCGACCTAATGACAGTATCAGCGGATGATAATAAAACCATCATGCCACTGGATGACATTGTTGCGGCTGGATTAAAAACCGTACCTGCGAATGGCAAAGTATTAAATATAGATTTCCCGCGACACCAAGAACTCGCTTACGCACTGTGGTTTGAACAACCGTCTGATAATCCAACTTTTCCAACACGCCATCAAATTTTCATCAACCCTTATACGGCAAAAGTCACTGGACAACGTCTGCTTATTGATTTTGATCACATCTGGCGCGACCCGTTTAAAGATTTTATTTTACGTCTGCATTACACCTTAGCCTTAGGTGAAAAAGGCATGACCATCGTTGGTTTTATCGGTATCGGTTTGTTGTTTTCGGTCTTAACGGGGCTGATTGTTTGGTGGCCGAATAAAGGGCAGTTTAAAAAAGCCATCACCATTAAACGTCATGCCAGTGTTGAACGCTTTAACTTTGATTTGCATAAAACTGTGGGTTTTTACAGTGCGTTTATTTTGTTATTTGCCATTGCATCGGGTGTTTATCTTATTTTCCCCGATTATGGACGCGGCTTAGTCAGTGTTTTTTCACCCGTTACACCGTGGGCAAGTTATCAAAGTGAGATACCAACAGGCGATAAAATTCCGTTAAGTATTAAGCAAATAACCGCGATTACCGATGCCCGTTTTCCTGATGGAACTTATCAATTCATCGTGTTTCCACAAAGTGCTCAAG
Organism: Methylococcaceae bacterium NSP1-2; assembly: GCA_002256685.1. GTDB lineage: Bacteria > Pseudomonadota > Gammaproteobacteria > Methylococcales > Methylomonadaceae > UBA4132. The sequence goes on from NQJH01000338.1 coordinate 2,110, forward strand.
ACGTTTATTTGGTCGGTAAGCGACAAGCCGATGAAGTGAATCAGCATCATCCTTATCGACAACTGTGGATAGACCAATACAGCGGCAACATTCTTCACACTCAAGATGCCAGCACTCGCACAGCGGGCGATGTGTTTGATGAATGGTTGTATCCGTTACATACGGG
>NQJH01000116.1 GCA_002256685.1 Methylococcaceae bacterium NSP1-2
GCTTTCATCGCTTCCAGTTCTTTCAAACGACCGATAGATTTTTTAATGGTTTTGAAGTTGGTCATCATGCCACCTAACCAACGGTGGTTGACGTAAGGCATTCCGCATTTTTTTGCTTCTTCTGCGACTACTTTACGCGCTGCTTTTTTAGTGCCAACAAATAAAACTGTGCCTTTATTTGCTGCCATCTGACCCAGATAATTCATAGCGTCATTGAACAATGGAAGCGTTTGTTCCAAATCAATGATATGGATTTTGTTACGCGCACCAAAAATGAACGGTGCCATTTTTGGATTCCAGTAACGAGTTTGGTGTCCAAAGTGAACACCCGCTTCAAGCATTTGACGCATGGATACTGCTGCCATTTATTTCTCCTAAGATTTAAAGTTCGGACTAATCCGAGTGGGTTACGCCGCCACTTATCCCGCCTGATAACTTGCTACAATTGAATTGTAACCAAGCACCCTATCAAACGTGACGACAAGTGTGAGTATTGTTATAAAAATGAACTTGCCTTTATATCACGATTAGCTTTTTACAACAAGACGAACTCTGTTAAAATTGCCGCTAAAGGTTTCAGAGTCAACAGTTAAAAACTGCCAATTTGCACCTTAAACCTTGAATTTTATACTCTGCCCTTTAAATTATGATTATTATTAAAACTGAAACTGAAATTGAAAAAATGCGCGTCGCTGGAAGATTAGCGGCTGAAGTCCTAGAAATGATAGAACCTCACGTTGTCGCAGGGATAACGACCAACGAACTGGATTTGATTTGTCATAATTATATGGTCGATGTGCAAAAAGTTATTCCTGCACCGCTCAATTATAAAGGCTTCCCTAAATCCATTTGTACCTCGGTTAATCAGCAAGTTTGTCACGGTATACCGAATGAGAAGAAACTGAAAACAGGCGACATTATCAACATTGATATTACTGTCATTAAAGACGGCTATCATGGCGATACCAGCAAAATGTTCTATGTCGGCGAAGTCAGTCCTCATGCTAAACGGCTCTGTAAAATAACTCAAGAAGCCATGTATCTTGGCATTCAACAAGTCAAAGCGGGCGCGAGACTAGGCGACATTGGTCATGCTATTCAAAAATATGCCGAAGCTAATCGTTATTCGGTGGTTAGAGAATTTTGCAGTCACGGTATCGGCAAAAAATTTCATGAAGAACCGCAAGTGCTACATTATGGTAAAGCAGGTACTGGTGAGGTATTAGACGCGGGCATGATACTCACCATTGAACCGATGATTAATTTAGGCAAAAAAGAAGTCAAAATATTGTCCGATGGTTGGGTTGCTGTCACTAAAGACCGCAGTTTATCGGCTCAGTTTGAACACACTATTCTTGTCACACCCACCGGTTATGAAATCCTGACTTTGCGTCAAGAAGAAATGTGATGACCTTGAACAAAACCATTACCGTCGCGCTATTTAGCAAAAAAGATTGTTTACAGCAATTTAAACAATTATTAAAACAAAAAGATGCCGAGTTAAAGCAAAAATTTAATCCGCATCTTTCGGTTGCCAAATTGCTAAAAGAAAAATCAGATTTTATTGATAAAATTCTGAGTTGTTGTTGGCAATATTTTTTAGCCGACTATGCCGCACAACTCTCGTTGTGTGCGGTCGGCGGTTATGGTAGAAAAGAACTTTTCCCTTACTCTGATATTGATATCATTGTGCTGTTGGATAACAACGACATTGCTACCTATCAAGAATCGCTCGCCAATTTCTTCACCTTTCTTTGGGATATTGGTCTAAAACCGGGGCAGAGTGTTCGTACTATTCAACAATGCGTGGTGGAGGCTTTAGAAGATCAAACGGTGATGACCAGTTTGATGGAAAGCCGTTTGATTTATGGTAGTACCGTACTTCACCAGACGCTTAAACAGGAAACTGCACCCGATAAAATTTGGTCATCCAATGAATTTTTTGCTGCCAAAATGGAAGAACAGCGGCTACGGTATGCCCGATTTCACGACACTGCCTACAATCTTGAACCTAATATTAAAGAAGGTCCGGGGGGACTGCGGGATAGACATGTCATTGCGTGGGTATTTAAACGCCATTACAACTCGTCAACCTTTAAAGAACTGATTAAATACGGTTTTTTACCGCAATCAGAATATGCTGAATTAGTCGCTGCCTTGGAAGTACTATGGCGTATTCGTTATGCCTTACATCTTTTAACCCATCGCGCGGAAGATCGATTGATTTTTGATTATCAACGGGATCTAGCTCAACAATTTGGATTTGGTACGAAAAATAATCAGTATAATCAAGATGTTGAAAAATTCATGCAGTTTTATTTTCAAACTGTACAAGGCTTGGAACGACTGAATGAAATGTTATTGCAGTTGTTTGATGAACGCTTTGTACACGGTAATAATGGTGAGCCTACTCCAGTCAATGACCAATTTGTTGCCATCAACGGCTATTTGGAAGCCGTCGATGAGCAAGTATTTGAACAACAGCCGTTAGCCTTGTTAGAAATTTTTTTGCTAATAGAAAAGAATCCGGCACTGAAAGGCATTCGCGCCACCACCCTACGGTTAATTCGTAAAAATTTGCACTTAATTGATGACGAGTTTAGAGAGAATAAAGTCGCCAATCGGCTGTTCATGGATATTTTAAGACAACCACGCGGTTTGACTCACGAACTCAGACGTATGAATCGTTATGGCGTGTTAGCCGCCTACATTCCAAGTTTTGCTAACATTGTGGCAAGAATGCAGTATGACTTATTTCATATTTACACCGTAGACGAACATACGCTGTTTGTTATTGCCAATTTGCGCCGATTTTCCTTAACAAAACACAATGATGAACTGCCTTTTTGCAATGATGTATTTTTGTTAATTCCTAAGCCAGAAATACTCTACCTTGCCGCCTTATTTCACGACATTGCCAAAGGTAAAACCGGCGACCACTCCATCATTGGTGAAGAAATCGCCAGAAGCTTCTGCATTCAACATGAGTTATCGTCACATGATACCAAGCTCATTACTTGGCTAGTGCGTTGCCATCTCATTATGTCGATGACCGCACAACGCAAAGACATTAGTGATCCCGATGTCATTCATGAATTTGCCCAAAAAGTCGGCAGTACCGAATACCTGAATTATCTCTACTTGCTTACCGTTGCCGATATACGCGCCACTAATCCGGAATTATGGAACTCATGGAAAGATGCGTTATTAAAAAATCTGTATATTTTCACCCATAATGCGTTACGCCGAGGCTTACAAAATCCAATAGCACTTGCTGACCGAATCACCGAAAACAAACAGGAAGCTAGAGATCAACTTATAAAACAAGGCATAGCCGAAACAGTGATTGACCAGTCATGGCAAACCCTCACCGATGAATATTTTTTACGCTACGCCGCCGATGAAATCGCATGGCATACCGTGGCTATTGCGTCCGCTACTGAAGCTGATTTACCGTTGGTGTTACTGCGTCCGCAAACCCAGCGCGGCAGTGCCGAAGTGTTTATTTACGCCAAAGACGAAGAAGGTATTTTTTCCATTAGCACCGCCACTCTTGACCAACTAGGGCTGACTATTCTCGATGCGCGGATTATGACCACGCTAAATAACTACGCGCTGAATAGCTTTCAAGTGCTGGAACAATCGGGGGAGCCTATTACTGAATCGTTTAGAGAAACCCACATTTGCACGGCATTACGGCTTAATTTACTGCACGGAAAAGTTAAGGAACATAAAAACATTCATCGTGAAGCCAGACTCCGACAAGCCCAGCATTTTCCGATACCCACTGAAGTTGAATTTCATGAAGACCCGTTCAGTAAACATACTATTATGGAACTGATTACTACCGACCACGCGGGATTATTGTCAGAAGTAGGTCACGCTTTTATGCAGCAACACATTCATTTACACAGCGCGAAAATCACTACCATTGGCAGTCGCGTTGAAGATATGTTTTATATTACCGATCAACAACTACAACCCATTACCGACGCGAACAAACAACAACAAATTCGTGAAGCCATATTGAAGGTGTTGGATGTTAGCGAGTAGCTACTTTGGTTAACAAGACTTTGGAATGAAGCCACATTGAACAGTGGTTTTTCTTTTTAACGCAAAACGTTTAGCTTGTTTTGCATAGTGGTGTGGTATCATTATCTGTTAATTTATTACAGAATTGAGTTGCCCTCTGCGAGCGACACATCGCTATTCCCATCATTAGCTATAAACGCAGACCTTTTTCAGAGTCTTTCCTCGTAAATAACTCTGGCGCATTTTTAATACCCCTTTTTATTCCGAACTGCACACTTTACCCGCAGTCATTCATTGAGATTTTATACCCCATGCCATTTACCAAACTCGGATTATCTGAGCCACTTCTGCGTGCTATTGCTGAAGCAGGTTACACCACGCCATCACCGATACAATTACAAGCCATTCCCGCCGTATTAAACGGTCACGACTTACTTGCCGCTGCGCAAACAGGGACAGGTAAAACCGCTGGTTTCGCGCTGCCCATTTTGCATCGCGTCTCACAAAAAGCATACGGGGCTAACCGTCCAGTGAGAGTATTGATATTAACGCCCACTCGCGAACTTGCCGCTCAGGTGGCTGAGTCCGTTAATAAATATGGTGAGCATTTACATCCACGTTTAAAAACTGAAGTGGTGTTCGGTGGGGTAAAAATTAATCCACAAATGATGCGTTTAAGAGGCGGCGTTGACATATTAGTCGCCACACCGGGTCGCTTGTTAGATTTGGTCAATCAAAATGCCGTTAAGTTGGATAAAGTAGAAACACTGGTGTTGGACGAAGCCGACCGTATGCTAGACATGGGTTTTATTCGCGATATTCGCAAAATCATTGCTTTTTTGCCGAAAAAACGCCAAAACTTGTTATTTTCCGCGACGTTTTCTGAAGACATACGCCAATTAACTACAGGCTTATTAGTTAATCCGATAAAAATCGAAGTCGCCGCGCGTAATACTGCCGCTGAAACTGTCGAACAAATCGCTTATCTGTGTAATAAAGCCAATAAAGCCGACTTACTGTGCCATCTAATAAAAACAAAAGAGTGGCAACAAGTATTGGTCTTTACTAGCACCAAACATGGCGCGAATCGTCTCACCGAAAAACTCAACAAATTGGATATAAAAGCCGCCGCTATTCATGGCAATAAAAGCCAAGGCGCGAGAACCAGTGCGTTGTCTGGATTTAAAGCAGGTGAAATCCGTGTCTTAGTCGCTACTGATGTGGCAGCACGCGGTATTGATATTAATCTACTGCCGCATGTGGTCAATTATGAATTGCCTCGCGCCCCTGCGGATTATGTACATAGAATCGGTCGGACGGGCAGGGCAGGTGAAGAAGGTCAAGCGGTATCACTGGTGTCTCATGACGAAGTTGCTGCGTTACGCTTGATTGAAAAACTGATGAATAAGCCCATTAAACGTGAACAAATTGAGGGGTTTGAGCAAGCGGCAGTCGCACCACCGATGCCGCCTGAACCACCACGCGGTCCACGTCCTGTCAGAAACCAACCGCGTAAAGCGATAGCGCCCAAAACTGAGAATAAACCACGGCGCAGAAGTAGCGTTTAAGATTAGAAAACCGTCATACCCACATGGATGTGGGTATTTTGAGCGCGAAGCGAATCCATGCTGTAATGACGGTGTTATCTCAAACTCAGGTTAAAATATTTGCAACATCATTCATTAGCCATTATCAACATGAAAAAAGTCGAATTACTCTCCCCTGCGGGAACTATTAGAAACATGCGTTATGCTTTCGCTTATGGTGCGGATGCCGTGTATGCAGGACAGCCGCGTTACAGCCTTAGAGTGCGTAACAATGATTTTCTTAGCGAAAACTTGGCCATTGGTATTAACGAAGCCCACAAATTAGGCAAAAAGTTTTTTCTGGCGACTAACGTGATTCCACACAACGCTAAAATTAAAACTTTTATGGCAGATATTGCGCCCGTTATCGCGATGAAACCTGATGCCTTAATCATGGCTGATCCTGGTCTAATCATGATGGTGCGTGAAACTTATCCTGATATGCCGATACATTTGTCAGTGCAAGCCAACACGGTCAACTATGCCACGGTTAATTTCTGGAAAAGTATGGGCGTGGAGCGGGTTATCTTGT
>NQJH01000339.1 GCA_002256685.1 Methylococcaceae bacterium NSP1-2
TATTTCAGCCACAATTATCCTCACTTGTTTGCTTGCTTACATCGGTCTATTTTCCATAGCCAAGTAGGTCAGGTTAGCGTAACCTGACAATTATCGATTCACCCTTTAATACAAATCAGCGGCTCCAGTCTCGCTACTTTTCGAGCTAAACCAGCACAATCGGCAACATCGACTACCGCGCCGACATCTTTGTAAGCGGCAGGTGCTTCTTCTGCGACACCGCGCATGGAGGGGCTGCGTATGATAATTCCCTGCGCTGCCAGTTCTTCGATCAGTGTTTTTCCTTGCCATTGTTTGGTGGCTTTAGTGCGACTCATTGCCCGTCCCGCGCCATGACAGGCAGAGCTGAATGAACGCTGTTCGCCTTCTTTTGTGCCACACAAAATATAGGAGCTGGTTCCCATCGAACCACCTATTAACACTGGCTGACCTGTATCTTGAAATATAGCGGGTAAACTGGGATGTCTAGGTCCAAATGCGCGAGTCGCCCCTTTGCGATGAATAAATAAATCCTTTTTCTGACCGTTGACGGTATGCTGTTCCAATTTACAAGTGTTGTGTGATACGTCGTAGAGTAAGTCGAGCTGGCTATTGGGAAATACGCGGGTAATCGCTAGTCGGGTTAAATGAGTGATCATTTGCCGATTCGCCAAGGCACAGTTAATACCTGCCCGCATTGCGCCTAGATATTGTTTGCCTAGCGGTGAAGTCAACGGCGCACATGCCAGTTCTCGGTCGGGTAAAATAATGCCGTAATGCGGTGCTGATATGACCATTTCTTTTAGAAATTCAGTGCCAATTTGATGCCCTAAGCCTCTGGAGCCGCAATGGATGCTAATCACAATGTCATCTAGGTGCAAACCGAAGATTTTAGCCACGCCTTGGTCGTAAATTTCAGCTACGCGTTGTACTTCCAGATAATGATTGCCTGAACCCAACGTTCCCATTTCATCGGTTTGCCGTTCTCTGGCACGCGAGGAAACATAACGTGGTTCAGCTCCTGCCATGCAGCCGTGTTCTTCGATACGCTCCAAGTCCCGCTCTTCGCCAAAGCCTTTTTCCAATGCCCATTGTGCGCCGCCGCTCAACATGCCAATCATGTCTTTATGGTTTAAATGAAACCGACCTTTACTGCCAACTCCCGCTGGAATCGACCGATACAAGGCATCTGCCAGAACGTGTTTATGAGGCTGAAGCTGCGATAGCTTGAGACCCGTATGCAGGGTTCGCACGCCGCAGGAAATATCAAAACCAACGCCACCCGCAGACACTACGCCGCCCTGTGCGGGATCAAAAGCCGCTACGCCGCCGATGGGAAAGCCGTAGCCCCAGTGCGCATCAGGCATGGCATAAGCAGCTTCAACAATGCCGGGTAAGGTCGCTACATTGGTGATTTGTTCGTAAACTTTTTGATCCATTGCCTGTAGCAATGGTTCGTCTGCGTAAATAATCGCGGGGACGCGCATTGCACCGTAAGCTTCAATTTCCCAGCAGGTTTCATCGCGTTGTATAAATTGATGAGTATCCATAACGTTTCTCCTCTAAACATCGACCACACATTGGGCGATCCATAGTGCATCAGCCCGTTGATAAACACGCAATTCGGTAAACGTCGCGCCTTTAATTTCCACGGCGGGCTGGTGTTTTTGCGGATTTACGGCTTCACCAAAAGCGGTCGCTGATAAAACGCCGTCATGAATGACGACTTGATAGTGATTGAACAGCAGACCGTGTACCGCCATTTCGTAAACCAGTTCATTAATCCAGTCCAATAACAGCAGCTCATTATCTGTGGCTTGACAGTTTATTGAAACCGTTTGTGTGGCAGCGACTTGTTCAGGATTGCAAATAACCGCCGTCATCGCCAACGCGGTCTGTTCAAATGCTTGCGCCAAGCTTGGGGCAATGCCACGGATTCCAATATCCGCACCGTGTTCAAAGTGTTCCCAGTGTGGCGTTATGATTTGTTTATTCACGATGACCACCTTTTAAATTAAAACTTTCTGGATTTTGATTTCAATACAAATCTCAGACCTTATTTACGCTTGATAATTCCACACAGGGTGAGCAGAAAAGCGTTGTCCACCCGACAGAGCTGTCCATGTATAATGTGCTAATTAGTTACAATTAGGATATTTATTTATGATAATTCTCGGTATTAATGATGTAGGTCATCATAATTCCGCCGCATCAATTGTTATTGATGGTCAATTGGTCGCCTCTATTGAAGAGGAACGTATTTCTCGCATTAAAATGGATAACGCTTATCCTTAGCGATTGCGGGCGTTACCGCTGAACAAGTGGATGTGGTGGCGTTGGCAGGTTTATCGCGCTGGGATCAAAAGCCTTATGTGGATACGCTATTTCATTACATGGCTAACGTCGCTAAACAAGAACCTGATATTAAAAAGTTTTATTGGAATCAACAACCTGCACGCATTACCCGTTTGTTTAAACAACGCCAAAAACCTGCGGGTGTGTTGGCTGAAAAACCCACGCAAACGGTTGAGCATCATTTAGCTCATGCCGCGTCGGCTTATTATGCGTCACCGTTTGCGGATGAGCGCGTGGGCGTGATTTCTTTGGATGGTGTGGGTGATTTTTCGTGGGGTTCAGTGTGGTTAGGCGAACACGGTGAATTACAAAAAGTTGAGCATTTACTAGGTTTTAAAGCCACGCGCCATGAAGGTAAAGTGTTAGGTTTGGCAGCGTTTGGTAATCCAGAGCCGTTATTATCACGCTTACTCGCGCATACCAACCAAACGGATTGGACTAATCTGTTTGATGCTAAATTAGCGCGGATTGTGTTGCAGTTTGCCAAAGAAGTCGGGCAATCGGCACTACGAGAGCTGTGTGAGGGTTTGAGTCAAGAAGATGTTGCCGCAGGGATTCAAGCCTATACCGAACAACTGATTTGCGCGTGGGTACAAGAACAAGCCCAAAAGTTACAGTTCAGTAAATTAGCGTTAGCAGGGGGCGTGTTTGCCAATGTTAAGTTAAATCAACGTTT
>NQJH01000117.1 GCA_002256685.1 Methylococcaceae bacterium NSP1-2
CCTGTGGCGGGCAATGTGGGCAAATCGTCAGCCGCAAATTCAGTAAACACGGTTTTTAATAACTCAATATCGACATGAAAAGCCGATGAGAAATCAGGCACAGCCGCCGCATCGGGTATGACTAAACCCAAATGCCGTTCTGGTAATACAGGCGCGTTTTTTTCCAGCCATGCCACTAACGGCGGCTGCCCATGTTCTGCCAAAAAGGTTTTAATTAATTCCGCGTGATAGGGGCTACCAACTCGATTAGCAATAATCCCTGCAATCGTCACGCCCTTAGCGGCTGCACTCTGGCAAAATCCTTGCACCAACGGCACAACCGAACCGCTCATGCCGCTCACATCGACTACTAATAATACCGAAGTACCCAATACCCGTGCTAAATCCAAACTAGAACCCGCTTCACCCACGCCAGTCCGTCCATCAAACAAACCCATTACGCCTTCAATCAGCGCGTAATCGCTAGTGGATTTTTGTAATTGCCGTAAAGAATCCGCTACTCCCACCATCTGCGTATCGACATTATAAGAAGCCTGACCTGTGACTGCTTGATGCCACAAGGGATCAAGAAAATCAGGCCCTGTTTTAAAACTAGCGACCGTTAACCCCGCTTGCTGTATTGCTTGCAATAATGCCAACATCACCGAAGTCTTGCCACATCCCGAATGTGTCCCTGCTAATAAAGCGATATTCATGTTATTTCTCAAAGTTTAATAAAGGGTATTGCACGGCTAAAAGATTGCTATAAAAATAGCCTTGAAATGGTTGTAGCGGTGTTTTTTTACGGTGCGTTCGCTATGAAAGCCACTTTCTGAAACGCAATCGGTGATTGCGTTGTGAATGTAGAGACGCGATTTATCGCGTCTAAACCACGTTGTTATACTAGATATTCGTTTTTCAACTCAATGTAATGTTGATAAGAATAATGTAAAAATTCTTTTTCTGAGTCGTTTAATGGTCTAACGCGTCTAGCAGGTGAGCCAACATAAAGATGACCACTTTCAAGACGTTTAGAATGTGGTACTAATGAACCAGCACCTAGAATAACGTAATCTTCAATGACCGCGCCATCCATGATGATAGAACCCATGCCTATTAAGCAGTAGTCGCCAATAGTACAGGCATGAATAACGGCTTTGTGTCCGATGGTTACGCCTTTGCCAACAGTGACTGGATAACTGGGTTCTAAATCATGGTGTGCGTGAGTGGTATGTAGCACTGAACCATCTTGTATATTGGTGCCAGCACCAATGGTAATGCTTTCAACATCTCCTCTTAATACAGTCGTTGGCCAGATGGATACGTCATCCCCTAGTGTTACGTCACCGATGATAACGGCACTGTCATCAACATAAACAGCGTTACCAATGCTAGGCTGTTTGTCTTTAAATTTTCTAATGGACATGAAAAGTTTCCTGAGGTTGTATGTTTGAAACGGTAGACGGAATTGCTCATTTTAAGGTAACTATTCAACTCTACGGTGATTTTTTTACTCTCTTTACCGGCAATGGTGCTTCAAGTGCGTGAATTATATAACTAATACGACTATTTCTTTCTATTGCCCTGTGTATACGCTAGTTACTCTATGAGGAAAACAATTATGTCAAACGTCATCAGTATCATTATTTTTTTAGCGACAAAAATTTTATACACCCCATTATCATGATGATTGTCAGGCTTTTCCAAGTGTAATTTGTTAGTGCATTGGTTCTAAGCTTATTTTTAATCAACCTCAGTTATATGCTATAGTCTTGTCTTAATAAGAATGATTGTTAATAACTCGGTAATCGCTTGACAATCAAGCACACTTTACTTTGAAGGCGTTGTGATGGCTATTAGTTTAAAAAATCTTGCCGTAGGCGATTTAGGGAAAATAATTGGCTTTGAACCAGTGGGTAAAGCTTATCGTAAACGCTTACTGGCAATGGGTTTAACGCCGGGGACAGAATTTAGTATTACTCGTTTTGCACCGATGGGCGATCCTGTGGAAATTAAATTGCGCGGTTTTGCTTTAACCCTGCGTAAAGATGAGGCTGCTATTTTACAAATAGAGAAATTGGGATGAATTGTGATTTTACCGTGGGTGTTGTCGGCAATCCTAATTGCGGCAAAACCACATTGTTTAATGTTCTCACCGGTTCTAAACAGCATGTGGGCAACTGGCCGGGTGTAACGGTTGAAAAGAAAACCGGCGAGTATCACTTTGCCGACAAACATATCGAATTGGTGGATTTACCCGGCACTTATTCGTTAGAGTCGGCAGATGATTCGGTGTCTTTAGATGAAAAAGTCGCCCGTGATTATGTGGCTAGCCGTGCTGCTGATTTGATTATTAATATTGTCGATGCGTCTAATATTGAACGCAATCTGTATTTAACGTCGCAACTCATTGAAATGCGCGTACCGATGATTTTGGTACTCAATATGATTGATGTGGTGAAGCAACGCGGCATTAAAATCGATACGGTTTTTTTGGCGGAGCAATTAGGTTGCCCTGTGATTGCTATTTCTGCCTCTATAAAAAACGGCATCAATAATTTACAAGCCGTTATTAATAGCGCGGTTATCGCTAAACCCGTCCCCACTGCTTGCATTGCTTATCATCCTACTTTAGAAGCGGCAATCACAGAAATTTCCCCACTACTGGTCGAAACAGCACAACAATATCCGTGTGATTTACGTTGGTTAGCGGTGCGTTTATTGGAAGATGATACCCTCGCCAAAGATATTGCAGGCAAAGTATTTTTACCCAAAGTGCGTAAATTACAGCAACAAGTCGAACAACAAACCGATGATGAAATCGATATTTTAGCCGCCGATGCGCGTTACGGTTTTGTTAATCAAATCACCCAAGGTGCGGTGTGTAAACTCAATGAAATCAGTCGGCACGGCACGGAACGTATAGACAGTATCGTGTTAAATCGCTTTTTAGGCATTCCGATTTTTCTGTTGGTGATGTATGCGATGTTTATGTTTACCATCAATATCGGCAGTGCGTTTGTCGATTTTTTCGATCAAGCGGTCGGCGCATTCTTAGTGGATGGTTTAGGTGTGTTGTTGGCTCAGATTGCTACGCCCGAATGGTTGGCAGTATTAATTACTAAAGGCATCGGCGGCGGTATTCAAGTAGTGGCTACCTTTATTCCGATTATCGGCTTTTTGTTTATGTTCTTATCCGCGCTGGAAGATTCGGGCTATATGGCGCGGGCGGCGTTTGTGATGGATCGATTCATGCGCTTGATTGGTTTACCGGGTAAATCATTTGTGCCGATGATTGTCGGTTTTGGCTGTAACGTCCCTGCGATTATGGCAACACGCACACTGGAAAATCAACGCGATAGAATTCTGACTAATTTGATGAATCCGTTTATGTCTTGCGGGGCAAGATTGCCGGTGTATGCGTTATTTGCGGCGGCATTTTTTCCTGTCGGTGGGCAAAATTTAGTGTTTGGTTTGTATATATTAGGCATAGTGGTTGCCGTATTGACAGGCTTAATCATGCGTCACACGCTGTTTAAAGGTGAGACCACACCGTTTATTATGGAGTTACCGGCTTATCATTTACCGACTTTTCGCGGTGTGTTTTTGCGTACTTGGGACAGACTGCATTCATTTTTAGTCAATGCGGGTAAAGTGATTGTGCCGATGGTGTTAGTATTGAATTTTCTGAACGCCTTAGGCACAGATGGCAGTTTTGGTCAGGAAAACAGTGATAAATCCGTCTTAAGTGAAATTGGACGGACGTTAACGCCCGCGTTTAAACCGATGGGCATTGCCAATGACAATTGGCCGGCTACTGTCGGCATTTTTACTGGTGTATTAGCCAAAGAAGCGGTGGTCGGTACATTGGATGCGTTATATAGCCAAATGGCACAAGCCCCTACTGAACAAGCACCGTTTGTGCTGAAAGACGCGCTAGTCGCGGCGTGGGCAACGATTCCTGAAAATTTACGCGCAGTGGCGAATAATTTATTAGACCCCTTAGGCTTGGGTTCAGTCAATGACGAACAGGCTGTTAATACCGCGACCTTTGCCAATATGCAGCACAGTTTTGATGGCAAAGCAGGGGCATTTGCGTATTTATTATTTATTTTATTGTACGCGCCGTGTGTTGCCGCGACGGCAGCGATTTACCGCGAAACAAATCGCAATTGGACGTTATTCGTGGTGTTTTGGACGACGGGTATCGCTTATATGACAGCGACCATTTTTTACCAATCTATGACCTATAGCCAACATCCAGCATATTCACTCAGCTGGATAATGGGCTTATTACTGGCTTTTTTATCGGTATTGTTGGGCTTGTGGTTACTGGGAAAAAAACCAGAAAAAGTGATTCAGGAGCTTAGACCATGATTTTATCTGATTTAAGACATTATTTAAAACAACAACATAGAGTGTCTTTGGCTGATTTAGTCAATCATTTTAATATCGATGCCGACGCGTTACGCGGTATGTTGAACAAATGGATTAGTAAAGGCAATGTCCGCCTGCTACCGTTGCAATCTTCCTGCGGTACAAGTTGCTGTAAATGCGACCCTACGCTGACAGAACTGTATGAATGGATAAATAAATAGCCACACTAAAGCGTGTTCGTCTAAAATTCGTCTAAAATAAAACACTTCAATTTAGACTGGCACAACTACTTTCACTTGTCTCACAGTCTCTGTTTTTAGAAAGAGATGGTAAAAAGTGCCCCGCCTTAAGTTGAAGACTCAGAAATAATCCCAAAATTTGTCGCATCTGAACAAACAGGAGTTCAACATTGTCCACACAGCAATCCAGCATTCTCATTGGCTATTTATCTGAGGTCCGCAATAATGGCATGGATGCCAGAATAGCAGAGGAATATGTCAAAGACACATCGCGTATCAAAGTAGACAATGAAGAAATTTTAGTCGGTCATATTGGTTCGTATGTCGCTATTCGACAAGCTAATATCAATATATTAGCGGTCACCATTAAAATGTGGGAAATAAACCGCTTTGATAATGCCGATATGCGTAAAACAGATCGTTTTATTGCCTTAGCTCCCGTTGGTGAAATTAAAGATGATGGTACATTTATCCGTGGCATAACCAATTATCCAACAGCAGGGGCTAGGGTGTATGCGGTTGGTATCAACGAAGTCAGTGCTATTTTCTCAAAATACCAAAAGTATAAATTCTTTATTGGTCAACTATCTTCCCATAAAGATTATCACCTAGGTCTCGACCCGCAGGTTTTTTTTAGTCGCCATTTTGCTATTGTCGGACAGTCTGGCTCAGGTAAATCGTGGACGGTGACTACTTTAATTCAACAAGCCATTAAATCCATGCCTAAAAGTCACATTATTTTGCTGGATTTACACGGTGAATACTGCTGGAAAGATACTAAGGGCGTGAGATATTCGGCATTTGATGAGGATGTAGTCAATTACATTGACGCGCAAGAAATGGAAATGCCCTACTGGATGATGAGTTATGCAGAGCTAGTGGATTTATTTATTGATCGAGATGATAAAGGCGCGTCCACGCAAATGTCGTTTATGAGTGAAATATTAATGCAGCTCAAGCGCAAGGAATCTAAGCGTATCGGTCTCACTACTTTTTCAATTGATACCCCTATTTACTTCTCATTAGCTGAAATGTACATGGCATTTAAAACCGCCAACGAAGAGAAAAAAGCCTTTGGTAAAGTGCTAGGTCCTTTGTATGGACAGTTTGATAATTTTCTTATTAGAATGCAGAGTCGATTAAATGACGTGCGCTATGATTTTTTACTCAGACCCAAAAAACGTAAAAGTTCAGAAAGCATGGCGGATTTATTACGCACCTTTGTCGGCTTAGGCAAGAAAAAAGCCAATGTCACCGTGGTAGATTTAAGTGCTGTACCGTCCGATATTCGCCCTGCTATTTCTGCTCAAGTCGGTCGCTTAGCGTATGAATTTAATTATTGGAATCCGAATCGCCGTGAGTTTCCTATCACACTAATCTGTGAAGAAGCGCATATCTACATTCCCAAAGAAAAAGGCGGTCAGTTTGAAGGCTCAAAAAGAATGATGGAGCGTATTGCCAAAGAAGGACGAAAATACGGGGTTTCCATTGGCGTAATCAGTCAAAGACCGACCGAATTATCGGAAACTATGCTGTCAC
>NQJH01000340.1 GCA_002256685.1 Methylococcaceae bacterium NSP1-2
CGCAAATCTTCTTCCAACAAGGCTTTGCCTTGTGCGTCTAGCTTCGCGCCTTTGGTTTGTAAAATGTGTTGACGATAACGTTCCGTTTCGGCGAGTGGATCGATTCGACTGACGGTAAGATTATCGAGTGCGCCGTTCAGGGTTTCGCTTAAATGTGCTGCGGGGTCTGAGGTTGTTAGATGCACGGCTAAGCCGCGCTGTGCTAATTCGACGGCGACGGCGGCAGCCAGTGTGGTTTTACCAACGCCGCCTTTTCCCATCAGCATCACCAGACCATGCCCGTCTATGGCAATGTCATTCACTAATGTTGACAGGTTAGGTAATTCAACGGCAACCGTGGATATATCGCTGGTTGTCGTTAAAGGTGTGGCAGTGGTCAGTAATAAGCGTAGAGCTTGTAAACCAACCATATTAAACGGTTTGAGTTCGATGTAATCACAAGGCAATGTTTGCAGTATTGCTGGCATGGTTGCCAGTGCTTGTTGTTCGCGTTGATACAATGCTGTTGCCAAACTGTCTTCTGCGATTTCGCTAGACGGTAACATACCGTTGACGACCAGATATTGCTCAGACAAACCGATTGCCATCAGCTCTTCATAAGTACGCGCTACTTCAGTGCGTTTACGGCTGCCTGATATTGACTACGTTGTTTTTCCAAACCTGCCAGCGGACCAAGACAGGAGGCATCGCCTTTGCCTTCATTCAAAAAACCGCTCCACGCGCTGGGCAGTTGCAATAGGCGAATGGTATGACCTGTGGGTGCAGTGTCGAAAATAATGTGATCGTAATCAGCAGTTAATGCGGAATCGGTTAGCAAGGCAGTGAATTCATCAAATGCCGCAATCTCAGTGGTACACGCGCCTGATAGTTGTTCTTCAATACTTTTTACGATGGTGTCGGGTAACACACCCCGCACTGGATTAACA
The DNA here is from genome assembly GCA_002256685.1 of Methylococcaceae bacterium NSP1-2. Classification (GTDB taxonomy): domain Bacteria; phylum Pseudomonadota; class Gammaproteobacteria; order Methylococcales; family Methylomonadaceae; genus UBA4132. Next base: position 927 of record NQJH01000340.1, read on the forward strand.
ATGCGGTCGCGGTAAGCTTGTGCGGCGGCTTGCGGGTCAATTTCTAACGCAGTCAGATTTGCCACAGCGGGAATTTCAGTCATTTGATTACCGATAATGACACTAAACACTTGCCCGACATTAGATGCAGGATCGGTGCTGACCAGCAACACGCGCCGCCCAGCATCCGCCAGTTGAATAGCAGTAGCACAGGCAATTGAGGTTTTACCGACACCGCCTTTACCCGTAAAAAATAAAAATCGCGGTGGTTGGTCGATAAACTTCATGATTTGGTTTCCTTATTGCTTAACAACAACTGCTACCACTGCAACACGTAGAGGGTGTTTCTTCTACTTCTTTAATACTTGCCCAACGTGCCAATTCAGCACGAGTTGGATAACATCCAGCCAATGCCATTTCACCATCCATCAGAATTAACGGTAATGCTTCCGCACCAGAGCGTTCCAAAAATGCTTTTACAATGGAATTTTCCGCGAATGCTAACGGTTGTTGACTCAGATTAAAACGCGTTATTGTCGCGCCGTTTTGTTTCGCCCAATCGACATCCGCTGAAAAGCTCACTAATTGTTGGTCTACGTCTACGCCGCAAACGCCCGTGCTGCAACACAAGGCAGGGTCAAATACTTGAATGTTAGTCATGATAGAATTTTAAAGTGAAGGTAAAAGTGTGCTGATACGGTCGAGTTCTGCTTTTAAGCATTCTGGGTTTTGCTGTAATTCAGCAAGTGGTAACGCTAAAAATCGTTCAATACGATGACGAAGTATGCGATACGCCGTCATAAACGCTGCGTCGATTTCTGCATCACTGCCAGTCACATGAGCAGGGTCTTCTACGCCCCAATGACTACGCAAAACTTGCCCAAGATAGGCAGGACAGGTTTCATTTGCCGCGTTACCACACACGCTCAGCACAATATCAGGCGTAGCGGGTAGATCATTCCATGATTTGCTGTAGTAGCCTGTAGTGTCTATGCCTTCTCGTGCCAATAATGCCAATGAACGCGGATGCACTTGTCCCGTGGGTTTGCTACCCGCGCTCATGGCTTGCCAACCTTCGGGCGCGAGGTGATTAAAGGTGGCTTCGCCGAGAATAGAGCGGCAAGAATTTCCAGTGCATAAAAAAAGTACATTCATGTTAATTATCCGATTGAGGCGTTGAATTTATATCGAAACACTGTTCAGGGTGTCCGAAACAGCATTCCTGAGTCATATAGAGTATTAAATCCTGCATCAGTGGCATATTGGCGCGGTAACGCTGATAGCGACCTTCTTGTTCCACCGTCAGCAATTGCGATTGCGTCAACGCTTTGAGGTGAAATGACAAATTAGTCGGCGGTAATTGCAGACTAGCGGCAATTTCACCTGCGACTAAACCTTGCGTTCCCGTTTTGACTAACAGCCGAAATATATCCAGCCGTATGCCCGATGCGAGTGATTCAAATATTATTGTTGCGAGTTTTTTATCCATAGGGCAACTATACAACAATAATTGAACTATTGAAATAATAGTCATCAAATGAATTGACCAAATCGGCGGAATTTCTAGGATAATAGCCGCTGTTTAATTTTAACGGCTGATAAAAATGTCTACTGATTATCAAATCGTATTTTGCACCTGTCCTGATAAAGACATAGCGGAAAAAATCGCCAGTTTGCTGGTTGAAAATAAGGTAGCCGCGTGTGTGAATATCGTGCCGAACATTACTTCTATTTACCGTTGGCAAGGGCAGTTAGAACGCGCTGAAGAAGTTTTATTACTGATTAAAGCGCGACAAGACACTTATTCAGCACTTGAAAGCCTGATAAAAAAGCATCATCCTTACCAATTGCCCGAAATTATTGCCGTCGCTATTGAGCGCGGTTTACCCGATTACCTGAATTGGATCGCTTCATGCCACTGATTAACACATTTTTCTT
>NQJH01000341.1 GCA_002256685.1 Methylococcaceae bacterium NSP1-2
TGTTCAAGTTGATTTTTTTCGCCCATGCTCACATCTTCGGCGCAACCAATTTGCACAGCATCGCTGTCTAGGATTTGTTGTGATGGAGTAAGTTCAGGCACTTGCTGAATGGTTGCTTGCCAGCGTACCAAGTCGCCATGCTGGGTAGTATCAAAAGCTTGAGCTAATTGCGAGGGTAATAACTCAACCCACACCCCAGCTTTTGCTTCCAATAGCGCGTCATACAAGGTTTGATAATCGAACATTTTTTTGAATGAGTTGACCACAAAAAGCGGTCTTACTAAGAAATAAAACCACCCTGCCATCATCGTGACAGAGTAGTTATTTAAAATTTGACAGGAATGCAGTTTAAAGTAACAAAACTTTAATCGTCATTCCTTTATGAGTTTTTTGCGCTAAGTGCCTCAGCATTACGTTTAGCTAGCCCATCAATCACAGCGGCTAATGAACCTTTAGTTTGCACTTCGTTACTAAACGTTGTGCGATAGTTAGTCACTAAGCTCACGCCTTCAATCATAATATCGTACGCTTTCCATTGACCACCACTTAATGCCATACGGTAATCTACGCCAATAGGTTTAATACCCGGCTGTAAAACTTCCGTTCTTACCATCGCTTTAGTCGCACCATCTTCCATTTCTAAGGGTAGATAATGTATTGACCAGTCTTTAAATTCAACAAAAGCGCGGGAATACGTCCGAATTAACAGTGTTTGAAATTCTTGCTTAAAACGCTGTTTTTCGTCAGGTGATGCTGTTTTCCACAGCTTTCCTAACACTAAGGACGAAATCTTATCAAAATCAGTATGCGGATAAATCGTTTGATTAACAAACTGAGTCACTTGCGCAAAATCTTTAACAAAATTTTTATCCTGCATTTTTTGTTGCAATATATCTGAAGCAGCCGCTATTGGTTGTTGTGGCGCAGCTAATTCGTCCGCTGTTACGGTAGCAAACGGCATGAGTGCCAGCAATATTGCGAACAATCCAAATAATGTAGTGTGTTTAGCTTTCATAAAACCCTCTAAAATAAAACCGTTGGTATTCTTACTCTTTGCTTGTCACTATCGGCAATATAATTCACTGATATAATGAATCACAGAACCTGACAATACTGATATTCCTAATCCCACGAGCCTAGAAATAAGATGACATATAATAACATCACAATTCCTACACGCATGAGAAGAATGCGTTACAACGAATTCTCTCGCCGCTTAATGCGCGAAAACTCATTATCTGTTGATGATCTCATTTATCCGATGTTTGTCATCGAAGGCACCAATCAAAAACAAGCGATTGCGTCCATGCCAGACGTAGAACGTTTTTCGCTGGATTTGCTCCTTGAACAAGCCCATGAAATTCACGAACTAGGCATTCCTGCGATTGCGTTATTTCCCGTTATCTCCGCTGACAAAAAATCGGATGATGCCAGAGAAGCCTATAATCCTGATGGCTTAGTACAGCGTAGCGTCAGAACCTTAAAGCAAGCTTTACCCACCTTAGGAATTATCACCGATATTGCCCTAGACCCATTTACAACCCACGGACAAGACGGGTTAATTAATGATAGCGGCTATGTGATGAATGACGAAACTATCGCCGTATTAGTCAAACAAGCGCTGTCTCATGCCGAAGCAGGCGCGGATATAGTCGCGCCTTCCGATATGATGGACGGTCGCATCGGTGCGATAAGAGTAGCCTTAGAAGCTGAACGCTATGTGAACACGCTGATACTCGCCTACTCTGCCAAATACGCCTCCAGTTTTTACGGCCCATTTAGAGATGCAGTCGGTTCAGCAGGTAACTTAGGCAAAGGTAATAAATACAGCTATCAAATGGATCCTGCCAATTCCGATGAAGCCATGCGCGAAATTGAACTGGACTTACAAGAAGGCGCGGACATGGTGATGGTAAAACCGGGTATGCCTTATTTAGATATTATTCGCCGCGTTAAAGACCAATACGGCGTACCCACTTTTGCCTATCAAGTCAGCGGTGAATACGCGATGCTCAAAGCCGCCTCTATCAACGGTTGGCTGGATGAAGAAGCGGTGGTGATGGAATCTTTGTTAGCCTTTAAACGCGCAGGGAGTGATGCGATTTTGACTTATTATGCTAAGGCGGTAGCGCAATGGTTGCGTTCGGCGTAGGCGCGACAAATTCGTGCAGTGTGTAGGTTGGGTTGCCGTTTTTTGGCAACCCAACATAAAATCGACAGAGTCACAGGTTTTGTTGGGTTGGCTATCGCCAGCCC
>NQJH01000007.1 GCA_002256685.1 Methylococcaceae bacterium NSP1-2
ATCCACTCATTGCCAAGTCAGTGCAGCCGCTGATTTTGTCGGTTACCGTCATGCCAATAATTTCAGCGTAGCGTTTGTGAAATACTTTGGCGTTGCGCCGAAAATAATTACCAAGCGATAATAGATTTAATAATTCCAGTCGGTATGATTGAGAACGATCTGATTTAACTCGTGTTTATGACTGCGCCAGTGCGGTAAAAATTGATCCATGTAGGCGGTAAAACGGGCATTATGATGGCGTTCTAATAAATGTACCATTTCATGCACCACCACATATTCCAGGCAATGTTCTGGTTTTTTAATCAGCTCCAGATTTAACCAAATTCGCGCGGCATTAATATTGCAGGTTCCCCATTTGGTTTTCATGCGTTTTACGCCCCAATCGCGTACTGTGACACCGATGATGGGTTGCCATTTATGAATTAATTCGGGGATTTTTGCTTTTAAGGCTTGTCTGTACCACGCGATTAATACTTGCTCACGTTTTTCTAACTGGCTGTTATGCGGGACATAAAGATCAAGATGGGTGTTATGACGCAGGGCTACTTTCGGGGCGTGGGGATGATAAATCACATTTAACTCATAACCGCGCCCTTTAAAGTAACAGGTTTCACCTGATATATATTCCCGTTGCGGGTATCGAGTTTGGACAGTAAATTTTGCTTGCTGTTTTATTATCCATGCCGTTTTAGCCATAATAAATAAGCGTACCGTGTCCTCTTTCATAGACAGCGGCACCGACATTTTTAAGTTGCCATCGGGCGGATAAACGCCTAACCGTAGGTTTTTAATGTCTTTTCTGACGACTTCGACCGTAAATTGTCCGATGGTTATTTGTTTAATATTCATGCTGATGTTTAACTCGCTAGGTGGTTTTAAACCGCCGAGGTTTTTAAAAACCTCGGCGGTTTACCCTTAATTAAGACAAGCCCAACACATCCTGCATATCGTACAAACCACGGTCTTTATTGGCTAACCAAACGGCGGCGCGTACTGCACCATTAGCAAAGGTCATGCGGCTACTGGCTTTGTGGGTAATTTCTAAGCGTTCACCGTCATCGGCAAACATTACCGTGTGTTCGCCGACTATATCACCTGCACGGATGGTCGAAAAACCAATGGTGTTACGGTCGCGTTCGCCGGTGTTGCCTTCTCTGCCGTAAATGGCACAGTCTGCTAAATTGCGTCCTAAAGTATGGGCAATGACTTCGCCCATGCGTAACGCTGTGCCAGACGGCGCATCAATTTTATGACGATGATGGGCTTCAATGATTTCAATATCGGTGTAGTCACCCATGACTTTGGCTGCCATTTCTAGCAATTTCAGCGACAGATTAACGCCGACGCTAAAATTGGGGGCAATCACGATGGCAATGTCATCAGCTGCTTGGTTAATCATGGCTCTTTGTGCGTCACTGTAACCGGTTGTACCAATGACTACTTTTTTACCCGCACGGCGGCATTGTTCGATAATTTCGATTGACGTATCGGGACGAGTAAAATCAATCAATACATCAAATTCATCCATGACAAACGCTAAATCCGCGACGACATTAATGCCCACCGCGCCGATACCTGCCAATTCGCCCGCATCTTTACCAATGGCTAAGCTGTCTGGGCGAGAAATAGCGGCGGTAAAACTGGCATTCTTTGCCAGTACGGCTGCTTTGATTAAACACAAACCCATGCGCCCTGACGCGCCTACGACTGCGATACGATTCATGACTTAACCTGTTAGTTTATCAAAAAAGTTTTTTACGCCATCTATCCACGAGGATTCTTGTGGGCTGTGATGTTTACCGCCACTGGTTAAGGATTCGCCCAATTTTTCCACTAAGGCTTTTTGGTCTTTGGTCAAATTCACTGGGGTTTCAATCTGCACTTTACACAACAAATCACCGACAGGACCGCCTCGTACTTGTTTAACACCTTTGCCGCGCAATCTGAATGATTTCCCCGTTTGGGTTTCAGCAGGGATTTTTAATAAGACTTTGCCATCTAACGTAGGCACTTCGATTTCATCACCCAAGCAAGCGGTGACAAAACTGATAGGCACTTCACAATACAAGTTCGCGCCATCACGGGTAAAAATCGCATGTTGTTTGACTTGAATATCAATGTATAAATCGCCAGTAGGTCCGCCACGTTCACCCGCTTCACCTTCACCCGCTAAACGAATTCTATCGCCGGTATCAACCCCCGCAGGAATTTTTGCTGATAAGGTTTTAATGTCCTGCACGCGCCCTTGACCGTAACATTTACCACACGGGTCTTTAATTTGTTTACCTGTCCCACGGCAAGTCGGACACGCTTGTTGTATGGAAAAGAAACCTTGCTGCATTCTCACTTGCCCATGACCATGACAAGTTGAACAAATAATAGGGCTAGAGCCTTTTTTAGCACCTGAACCGCTACACTCGTTACAGACCACTAAGACAGGGATACGAATTTTCTTTTCAACACCAGCAACCGCTTCTTCTAAGGTAATTTCCAACGAATGACGTAAATCTGAGCCGCGCTGACTACCGTTACTACGCTGTTGTCTACCGCCACCGCCGCCGCCAAAAATTTCTTCAAAAATACTGCCAAAGCCTTCGGCACCGCTAAAGCCACCAAAACCAGCACCACCGCCTCCCATCGAAGAATCAACACCTGCATGTCCAAATTGATCGTAAGCAGCGCGTTTTTTTGGGTCAGACAAAACTTCGTAAGCTTCTTTAATTTGCTTAAACTTCGCTTCGGCTTCTACTGGATTATCGGCGTTTCTATCAGGATGAAATTTCATCGCCTTGCTGCGATAACTTTTCTTAATTTCTGCGTCACTGGCGTTACGTTCAACACCCAGTAATTTATAAAAATCTTCTTTCGTTGCCATGAGTTAATAATCTATTGTGTTGTTAGTGGAGGTTATTATAAAACAGATAAGTAGGTATCCATCATAAATGCTCAGCAGCGGTGCGTGATGCAAATAGCAGTGGATAGATATAGTAGCTTGGTAACGGAATATCAAGCGGGGTTGGACGTTTTATTGAAGAGGAATTTCTTACGAGGACTGTGGCAGTAGGGTACGCATTGCGTACCCTACTGTCATTAATCAATTAATAACGATAATAATCGGGTTTATAAGGACCTTCAACAGGGACGTTAATGTAAGCGGCTTGTTCTGTGGTTAATTGCGTTAATTTCACACCGATTTGTGCTAAGTGTGAACGCGCTACTTTTTCATCCAATTTCTTTGGCAAAATATAGACTTTATTTTCATAGCTTGCTGCATTGCTCCACAATTCCATTTGCGCTAATACTTGGTTACAGAAAGAATTAGACATCACGAAGCTAGGATGACCTGTTCCGCAACCTAAGTTCACTAAACGACCTTCTGCTAAGATGATTAAGCGTTTGCCGTCTGGGAAGATAACGTGATCGACTTGCGGTTTGATGTTTTCCCAAGTGTATTGACGTAAAGACGCAATTTCGATTTCTGCGTCAAAATGTCCGATGTTGCAGACGATAGCTTGGTCACGCATCGCTAACAAGTGGGCGTGAGTGATGATGTGATAGTTACCTGTTGCAGTCACGAAAATGTTGGCAATCGGTGCCGCTTCTTCCATAGTGACGACACGGTAGCCTTCCATTGCCGCTTGTAATGCACAGATAGGGTCGATTTCAGTAATTAATACCGTCGCACCTAAACCGCGTAATGATTGCGCACAACCTTTGCCCACATCACCATAACCACAAACAACCGCAATTTTACCGGCAATCATTACGTCAGTGGCACGTTTGATACCGTCAACTAAAGATTCGCGGCAACCGTAGAGGTTGTCGAATTTAGATTTAGTGACTGAATCGTTGACGTTAAATGCAGGAACTTTTAAAGTTTTTTTCGCAACTCTTTCATATAAACGCAACACGCCTGTGGTGGTTTCTTCTGACAAGCCTTTAACATCCGCCATTAATTCGGGGAATTTATCGTGCATCATGTTGGTTAAATCGCCGCCGTCGTCCAATATCATATTGGGTCGCCAGCCGTCAGTACCAATAATGGTTTGTTCGATACACCATTCAGCTTCTTCTTCGGTTTCACCTTTCCAAGCAAAGACAGGAATACCCGCTGCTGCCATTGCTGATGCGGCGTGGTCTTGGGTAGAGAAGATGTTGCATGATGACCAACGTACGGTCGCGCCTAAAGCGGTTAAGGTTTCAATCAGCACGGCTGTTTGAATCGTCATGTGTAGACAACCTGCAATGCGTGCGCCTTTTAACGGTTGTGCCGCGCCGAATTCTTCGCGTAATGCCATTAATCCTGGCATTTCAGTTTCGGCGATATTGATTTCTTTGCGACCCCAATCAGCTAGGGCAATATCGGCAACTTTATAATCGTGTTCACTCATGGATAAGGTCTCTTTGGATAAGTTTGAGGAACAGGAGTCCAATAGCTAAAGCTATTGGACTTAAAACAGCTAAAGCTGTTTTACTCCTGTTATGTCGGTGATGTTATATGCCCGCTGCCGCTTTTAATTCGTCAACTTTGTCGGTTTTTTCCCAGCTAAAGCTGTCTTCAGTACGTCCAAAGTGTCCGTAAGCGGCAGTCGTTTGATAAATGGGTTTTAACAAATCCAGTTGGGTGATTAAGCCTTTAGGTCTTAAATCAAATACATCACGAATAATCTGCACTAAACGGTCTTCGGAAATTTTACCTGTACCAAACGTTTCAACAGTGATTGAAGTCGGTTCAGCGACACCAATGGCGTAAGAGACTTGAATTTCACAACGCTCGGCTAATTCGGCAGCAACGATATTTTTTGCCACATAACGTGCCATGTAAGCCGCTGAACGATCGACTTTTGAAGGATCTTTGCCAGAAAATGCGCCGCCGCCGTGTCTTGCCATACCGCCGTAAGTATCAACGATAATTTTACGACCCGTTAAACCACAATCACCGACAGGACCACCGATAATAAATTGACCAGTTGGGTTAATGAAGTATTTAGTGTCTTTATGTAACCATTCTTTCGGCAATACATGCAGAATAATTTCATCCATTACCGCTTCATGTAAAGATTTAGTGCTAATTTCTGGCGAATGTTGCGTAGATAACACGACCGCATCGATGGCAACAGGTTTGTTGTTTTCGTAGCGGAAAGTGATTTGGCTTTTTGCATCAGGACGCAGCCAAGGCAGGGTTTTGTTTTTACGCACTTCAGCTTGGCGTTTAACCAGCAAATGTGAGTAAGTAATCGGGGCTGGCATCAACACGTCGGTTTCATTGCTGGCATAACCAAACATTAAGCCTTGATCGCCCGCACCTTGTTCGTGATTTTCACCTTCATCAACACCCATCGCAATATCAGCCGATTGTTTACCAATCGCGTTGAGTACTGCGCAACTGTTGCCATCAAAACCGATGTCGCCATGATCGTAACCGATGTCACACACGACTTTACGAACTAACGCTTCAAAATCAACCCACGCGCTAGTGGTAATTTCACCCGCTAACACAACCATGCCTGTTTTGACTAAGGTTTCACAGGCTACGCGTGATTTGGGATCTTGTGTTAACAGCGCATCCAATACCGCATCAGAAATTTGATCGGCAACTTTGTCAGGATGTCCTTCTGAGACGGATTCAGATGTAAAACTAAAATTATTGCTCACATTCATACCTCAATATAAAAAATAAAAACCCAGATATACAAAAGGCTGCATGAGCAGCCTTGTGTGTTTAGTGGTGGGCCCTGTAGGACTTGAACCTACGACCTGCCGATTATGAGTCGGACGCTCTAACCAACTGAGCTAAGGGCCCTCAAACTTTATTCACCATCCAAAAAGCATCTTAGTTGCTCTGATCTGGAAGGATGTCTTAATTTTCTTAATGCTTTCGCTTCAATTTGACGGATACGCTCACGCGTCACATCAAACTGTTTGCCAACTTCTTCTAAGGTATGGTCGGTATTCATGTTGATACCAAAGCGCATTCTTAATACTTTGGCTTCGCGTGCAGTTAAACCAGCCAATACATTTTGTGTTGATTCGCGTAAACCTGCAATAGTAGCTGCTTCTACAGGGGATAACACTTTAGCATCTTCTATAAAATCTCCCAAATGTGAATCTTCATCATCACCGATGGGGGTTTCCATTGAAATCGGTTCTTTGGCGATTTTCAATACTTTTCGTACTTTGTCTTCGGGCATTTCCATACGCTCTGACAGTTCTTCAGGGGTGGCTTCGCGTCCCATTTCTTGCAAAATCTGCCGTGAAATACGATTCAACTTGTTAATCGTTTCAATCATGTGTACGGGGATACGAATCGTTCTAGCTTGGTCAGCAATCGAACGGGTAATGGCTTGGCGTATCCACCATGTCGCATAAGTTGAGAACTTATAACCGCGACGGTATTCAAATTTATCAACGGCTTTCATTAAACCGATATTGCCTTCTTGAATTAAATCAAGGAATTGCAAGCCACGATTGGTGTATTTTTTCGCAATCGAAATAACCAGTCTTAAGTTAGCTTCAATCATTTCTTTTTTAGCACGGCGGGCTTTGGCTTCACCGATAGACATACGGCGATTAATATCTTTTAAGCCGCTGATCGTTAAGCCGTATTGTGCTTCTATATCCGCCAGTATTTTTTGCGCTTTTCTGAGTTCTTTTTCGCGTAACTTTAAGCTTTCTGAATAGCTATGCCCGCTCAGATGCGAATCTAACCATTCTGAGCTGGATTCATGCTCAGTAAAACTAGTAATAAAATCCTTACGCGCCATTTTTGCATCTTTAACAAAAATGTCCAATATCAGTTTTTCTTGTTCCCGCACGGTAGCAACACCGTTAGGAATGATCCCTGTTAATTTCTTTAAGTATTGTGGAGTCCATTTAAATTCCATGAACAAATCCGCTAATACTTCAAAGGCTTGTTCCGTTTTGTCACTGACATAGCCGTACTTTTTAATAGCCGCAGAGGCTATTTTTAGTTGCTTTCTAAGGACTTCAACTTTTTCTTTAACTTCTTCGTGGTTAAGTCCTTTTAACTCCTCTTCAGCCCCCGCCTCTTCAACGATGTCAGTCGCTGGAACGGCAGCTAAGTTTTCTGGCTCAGTTAAATCGACAAAACCCGATATTAAATCAGTCAGTCGAGTAGCACCTTCTTCACTTGAGATAGAATCAAATGCGTCTAAAAAATCTTCAACAACCACGCAGGATCTAGCGATTGCCTTGACTAATTGCTGTTGCCCTTCTTCGATACGCTTGGCAATTTTTAATTCATCGGCACGCGTTAGCAATTCTACCGAACCCATTTCGCGCATATACATACGGACGGGATCAGTGGTTCGACCAAACTCACTATCAACAGACGCTAAGGCGGCAACTTCTTCTGCATCTTCGTCATCGGTAGTAACGGTTGCAGAATCAGTAATCAGTGAATCTTCATCGGGGGCAACTTCGTGAACCTGAATGCCCATCTCATTGATCATGCCAATGATGTCTTCAATTTGTTCAGGATCAACAATATCACTGGGCAAGTGATCGTTCACCTCGGCATAGGTCAGGTAACCCTGCATTTTGCCTTTGGCTATTAATTGTTTAAGCTGAGACTGTTGTTCTTGATTCATTATTTATTCACCGAGTGTTCTGCTCAGTCCGACTACACTGAGCTAGAAATTATACTACACAATTCATTCTTTTGCACTAGGACAACGAATTGTCCACCACTATTTTATTTACAATTCATTACCTGCAAATGACATTATTTATACTCATACAAACTGATTTTCAAGGCTTTTACCCTACTCATTCACTTTGTGTTGAACAATTCTCTTAACTGTTCTTTTTCTTGTAGCGTTAATCCTGTTGTTTTCAGTTTCAGCAACAAGTTACTACGTTCGTCCATAGATTGAGCAAACAACTTATCTAATGCACCAGAAAATTCTGCCGCTTCATTACCTGCTGGAATCTCCAATTGTAGAGACTCCAACCGCTTAATAATCGGCTCATCCTTATGATTTCGATAATATTCTAACAAGGCACCGGTATTAGCGGGTTTTTCATGCAAAATCACTTGTAAAATACTTGTAAATTTTTCAACACCTTCAAATTTCAAGCAATCCCAATTTATTTCTCGTTGCTCAATAATTGAAACTAATTCTGGATGCTGAATTAATAAAGCCAGTGTTCTTCGCTGTAAAGCGGGTCTTCCCTGTTCAGGTCTTTGCTGCTGGTTTTGTTTTTGGCTAACTGTTGGCGTATTTTCTAAGACTTCAAGCGTGGCTAGACCTGACAATTTTTTAAGTCGCTCTAACATCATTTCTTTGAACACACTTTCTGGCAATTTTTCCAGATACGGTTTAGCCTGACTAACTAATTGTGCACGTCCTTCTGTCTCAGATAAATTAAGTACATTGGTAAAATGCCCAAAAAAATAATCTGACAAGGGCAATGCCGTTTCTATGCACTCAGTAAACCCTGACAACCCTTGCTCGCGTATCAATGAATCAGGATCATGCTGTGGTGGTAACAACATGATACGGCACGATTTCCCGTCTTTTAAACTAGCAAAAGCCGATTCCATCACCCGCCAAGCGGCAGTCTGCCCTGCACTATCACCATCAAAACAAAACACCAGCTCCGAGGTAAAACGAAACAATAAATCCAAATGCACGCGTGAGGCGGCTGTCCCTAACACCGCGACTGAGTATGGAATGCCAAATTGCGCCAACGCAATGACATCCATATAACCTTCAACAATCAAAATACGCGCTGGTTTTGAGTTCTTGGCTAGCAACTCGTATAAACCGTAAACTTCCTTGCCTTTGCTAAATAGTGCCGTTTCTGGCGAATTCAAGTATTTAGGTAAACTATCGTCGAGTACCCGTCCACCAAAGCCAACAATTCTTGCTCGCCTGTCGCGAATAGGAAACATCAATCGCCCACGAAAACGCCCGTAAAACTCACCGTTATCATTGCTACCTAGCAACCCACAATCCATTAAGGTTTTAGCGTCGAACTGTTCAAGCAGCGATTTCCACTGTGTAGGGGCGTAACCCAGCATAAAATCATTCGCGACTGTGCCACTAATTCCTCGCGCTTTTAAGTATTCAACGGCTTTTTTCCCGTCCACACTACTGCGTAACTGCTGCACATAAAAAGCCGCAACCTGTTCCATGACCGAATAGAGCTGACTTAAATCTTGTTTTTTCGGCTCAACCTGATAGGAAGAAGAAGCCGTTTCTCTAGGCACATCAACGCCAACAAAAGCCGCTAAATCTTCAACGGCTTCAACAAAATCGGAATGATTAAAATCCATCAAAAAACTGATGGCGTTACCACTCGCACCGCAGCCAAAGCAGTGAAACATTTGCTTGTTGCGACTAACGGAAAAGCTAGGGGATTTTTCGGTATGAAACGGGCAGCGGGCGACATAATTCGCGCCCGTTTTCTTGAGGGGAAGGTGCGAATCGATTAAATCGACTATATCAACCCGCACTAACAGCTCGTTAATAAACTCTCGAGGAATTCTACCCGACACATTCATGCGGATAAAAACAAACTATCCAGCTAACGCTGCCTTGATTTTGTTGCTGACGATAGACATATCGGCGCGACCTTGCATGTTTGCTTTTAACAACGCCATGACTTTGCCCATGTCTTTAACCGATTCAGCACCAGATTGTGCGACAGCATCGCTAATCATAGAGTCAATTTCGGCTTCCGTTAAGGCTTGCGGCAGAAAATCTTGAATAATTAAAATCTCAGCTTCTTCGATTGCCACTAAGTCCATGCGATTTCCGTCGGTAAATTGACGAATCGACTCGCGGCGTTGTTTGAGCATTTTGTCGAGGACAAGAATAGTACGCTCGTTGTCTAGCGTAATACGTTCATCGACTTCAATTTGCTTAATGGCGGCTAACATCAAACGAATCACACCTAATCTGGCTTTGTCGCCGCTTTTCATAGCGGCTTTCATAGCGTCTTTGAGGCGATCTGTTAATAAGTCAGTCATGATTACAGCGCAGGACGACCACGACGTAAATTTTTCAACGCATAACGCTCACGCGCTAATTTTTTCAAGTGACGTTTAACAGCCGCCGCACCTTTGCGTTTACGTTCTGAAGTCGGTTTTTCATAAAACTCACGACGACGGACTTCTGCCAAAACACCTGCTTTTTCACAAGCGCGTTTGAAGCGACGAATAGCAATATCAAAAGGTTCGTTTTCTTTAAGTTTCACTGACGGCATTATAATAATTCCAAGTATGTTAATATTTTAAGAGTGTGGAGTCTGTCCACTAAATAAACAGAACCTGTAATTATACCTTTACTTTATTAATATTCAAAAACTCAATGTACGTTTTAGGCATAGAAACTTCCTGCGATGAAACTGGAATCGCTATTTATCATTCCGAACACGGTTTGATACATCATCTTTTATACAGTCAAATCGATATGCACAGCGAATATGGCGGTGTTGTACCTGAGCTTGCCTCACGCGATCATATTCGAAAATGTGTGCCGTTAATTAAGCAATGTTTGCAAGAAAGCCAACTTACCCGTACCGATATTGGTGGTATTGCTTACACCGCAGGACCTGGATTGATGGGTGCGTTATTAGTCGGTGCGGCAACGGCGAGAAGTTTGGCTTGGGCATGGCAAATTCCCGCCATTGCTGTCCATCACATGGAAGGGCATTTACTCGCTCCGATGTTGGAAGAAAATCCACCTGCGTTTCCGTTTTTGGCGTTGCTGATTTCAGGTGGACACACCTTATTAGTCAACGTTGAAGGCATTGGTCGTTATGAATTACTCGGCGAATCCTTGGATGATGCGGCAGGCGAAGCCTTTGATAAAACTGCAAAAATGCTGGGTTTAGGTTATCCAGGAGGTCCTAAATTATCCGCACTGGCTGAACAGGGTGCCCCACGCTTTAAATTTCCCCGTCCAATGACTGACCGTCCGGGTTTGGATTTTAGTTTCAGTGGTTTAAAAACCTTTACCATGAACACCATTAACGCCAGTGAACAAACCGAGCAGGATAAAGCTGATGTGGCATTTGCTTTTCAACAGGCGGTGGCTGATACCCTCAGTATTAAATGCCGACGAGCATTACAGCAAACAGGTTTAACCAGATTAGTCGTCGCAGGTGGAGTCAGTGCAAACAAACAAATTCGCGCTGCATTAACCGAGATGGTCGCTAAAGAAAACGCGCAAATTTATTATCCGCGCTTGCAATTTTGTACTGACAATGGCGCAATGATTGCCTACGCAGGCTGTCAACGATTAATGGCGGGGCAACAACAAGGTCTAGAAATCGTTGCCCGTCCCCGTTGGGCAATGAGCGAGTTATCAAGTTGCTAGATTTGCTTGCTAGTCAAAGTTTAGATGGCTATACCTAGCATTAGTCTCTATAATGAAATGCTTAGTAGACAGTACTCATCTCAAGATACGAGACTTTTACTTTATAAGTCTTGCCTATCGTTCAGCACTTTTCAGAAATTCCTTTCGTTTTTTCCTTTTTGTGCCTTGTGTGATTTGCAAGCAGATTTTTTTATTTATTTATAGAGGCAACAACATGGCAACAGGTACTGTTAAATGGTTTAACGAGTCCAAAGGTTTCGGTTTTATTTCACCTAGCGACGGCAGTGCAGATGTATTTGTACATTTTTCTGCGATTGCCAGCAATGGTGGATACCGCACTTTGGCTGAAGGTCAAGCCGTTAAGTATGAAGTAGAAACAGGCCCTAAAGGTCTACAAGCATCCAATGTAGCCAGCGCGTAAGCGACTACTTTCCTTACCCAATCCCGTTTTCAATAGCGGGGTTGTGGCATCACTGGTTTATCCAGTCAATCTACCCCCCAATTTTAGGATATGTCTTTTGAAACGAATTTTTGTAGGAAACTTACCTAGCGACGCGACTGAAGCCAGCGTTACCACCTTATTTTCTGAATATGGAAAAGTCCGATCCATTCAATTAGTTGCTGATATATTCAGCGGTAAATGCCGTGGTTTTGGTTTTGTCGGCATGGAAGGTCATGAAGCCAGAGCGGCTATTTCAGCACTCGATGGCAATTTATATTGTGGTAAACCGTTAAAAGTTAAGTTTGAAGAACCCGCAACGGGTAAAAATGGTAAACGCCGTTAATTTAGCTTGCTATGTGTAGTTTGCGGCTTTAATTTTGAGGAAGTATAGTTCGCGTTAATTATCATTGAATACTGCATAAAGAACATCCTTCTTCTTCCCCTAAATTGAATACACAAGCTAATCCCGTTATTTATAGTGGATTAACCGCACCTCATAACACAAAAAAAGCCCGCTTTCATAGCGGGCTTTTTTGTTTAACGCAGTTAAAAAACTTTCGTTTTAATGACCCATCCAGATCAATTCAACACGACGGTTTTGTTCTCTACCTTGTTCAGTACGATTGTCAGCAATAGGCTTACTTTCACCGTAACCTCTAGCATGTAAAGGGTTAGTTACACCTTTTGATGTTAGATAGTTAGCAACTGATTGTGAGCGTTTTTGTGACAACTTCATGTTGTAAGCGTTGCTACCTTCGCTGCTAGTGTGACCATGAACTTCAAGCTCATCTTTCAGTGGGTAGTTAATCAGACTTTGTGCGACACCATCAAGAACAAACATAGCGTTTTGAGTGAGTTTAGCAGAGTCATATTCAAAGTTTACGCCTTTTAATTCCAGACTGATTGGGCAACCTGTTGCGTCTACTTTACTACCTGCTATTGTACCTGGGCATTTATCAATACAATCATTAACGCCGTCAGCATCTGAATCTAATGTTGAGCAATCAACAACAACGGGGGCTGGAGCTGGTTCAACATAGGGTTCGGCTTTTGGTTTTGGACCAAAAGGAACAACGACACCAAGGTTAACGGTCATGTCGTGGAACTCGTTAGTGCCTTGTTGTAGATTAGCGTTAAAGTTTTGATTGTAACGGTAACGAACATCACTACGCACTAATAAATTGTCGAGTAATTCGTAGGTAAAACCTGCGCCCGCTTCACCGATGAAGCCTGCACCACTACGTCCTGGAACGTCAGTATTCATGCCACCTAAACCGATAACGGTGTAGGGAGAGAATTTGCCACGCGTAATAAAGTATTGTAAGTCAGCCGTCGCGCCCGCTAAATCCCAGCTTCCGCCAGTTGTGTTAGTAGGATCACGAAAGTCGTTATAGCCAGTTGCTGTTTGATAAAAGCCTTTTAACTCAACATTAAAGTGTTCGTTAAGCATTTTACCAATACCTAAACCACCACCCCAACCATCGTGAGAATTGCGATCACCACCTGTTTTCAGGAAAGTGCCGAAAGGTGCTACATACCAGCGGGTATCAGTAGGATCGGTAGATTGAGTAGATGCTGTCGCAGGCTCTTCTAAAGGGGGTAATACATTAGCTTGTTGATCTACAACAGGAGCTGATTCATCAGCCTGAGCCAACGGTATGCTACCCAGACTTGCTAATATAGCAAGTGCAAGTAAATGTTTTTTTAGCATAATATTCTCCAGAGAATAAATAATTATAAGAACTAACGTTTTGATTTTAGCAGTTACACTGCGTTTCTACAATGTAAAAAGACAAATCCGCTACAAAATGTTTAAAAAAAACAACAATGAAACCACTATTTCTTAATCAACGCAGGAGCAAGTTTAACCACCTCTATGACTTCACTATAGCAAATAAATGTTATAAATCCAGATAACCGGTTTCTTCATGCAGAACCGTATCAAGTCCTTGTACTTCTTCATCGTGAGTGACGCGTAAACCGATCCATTTATCTAATGCTTTTAGAATAAGATAACTGAATATGCCACTCCAAATTGCGGTAACAACAATCGCTAAGGCTTGAATGCCAACTTGTTGGATCATGCCAACATCGTCTCGCAAGAAACCCAAACCACCCAAACTTTTGGCAGCAAACACGCCTGTTAATAATGAACCCGTCACACCGCCCACCCCGTGGACAGGAAATACGTCTAAAGAGTCATCAATTTTCAACGTGCGTTTGACGTATTGCGTGGCATAAAAACACACAAACCCTGCGCTGACACCAATGACTAACGCACCCAGCGGACCAACATAACCAGAGGCAGGGGTGATTGTTCCTAATCCTGCCACCATACCTGTGACGATACCCAATACGCTAGGTTTGCCAAAGCGTTTCCATTCAATAAACATCCATGTTAACGCGCCCGAAGCTGCACCTATATGCGTGACTAGCATTGCCATTCCTGCGTGTCCATTTGCGGTTAAGGTACTGCCTGCATTAAAGCCAAACCAGCCCACCCATAACATACCCGCACCAGTAACAACCATTGTCATATTGTGCGGTGGCATCGCGGTGGTGGGAAAACCTTTTCTTTTGCCTAACACTAACGCAGAAACCAAGGCGGCAATCCCTGCGTTGACATGAATTACAATGCCGCCTGCAAAATCCATCGCGCCAACCTTGGCTAGCCAACCACCACCCCACATCCAGTGACAGATGGGTATATAAACAATAATTAACCATAGTCCACTAAACCACAGCATAGCAGAGAATTTCATGCGCTCAGCAAACGCGCCAACAATCAGCGCGGGGGTGATAATAGCGAAAGTCATTTGAAACATGAAATAAACAGTTTCAGGAATATCACCGACCAAAGCGGTGGTGTTTATATTGGGCAGAAACACTTTAGACGCGCCACCGATGACAGCTTGTAAGCTGCCACCATCAGCAAAAATAAAACTATAAACGCCTGCCAACCACAGTATGGAAACCAAACAGGTTATCGCAAAACATTGCATTAATACCGACAATACGTTTTTGCTTCTAACCAAACCCGCGTAAAACAACGACAGTCCGGGTATAGTCATGAACAAAACCAATGCGGTAGAGGTTAGCACCCACGCGGTATTGGCTTGATTTAAGGTGTCTGCAAAAGCCACTTCGGGCAATAAGAGTAATAGTAGGGTACGCCGTGCATACCTAGCTGAAAACGACATTGTTATATCCTTATCATGCCATTAGATGGCTTCTTCTCCAGTTTCACCCGTTCTAATGCGAATCACTTGTTCTAAGTTAGAAACAAATATTTTCCCATCACCAATTTTTCCTGTGTTAGCAGCGTTGACGATGGTTTGCACGGCTTTATCCACCACATCATCAGCAACAGCAATTTCCAATTTAATTTTGGGCAGGAAATCAACGACATATTCAGCACCCCGATACAGTTCAGTATGTCCTTTTTGACGACCAAAGCCTTTAACTTCAGTGGCAGTCACCCCAGCAACGCCTATTTCAGAGAGAGCTTCTCTAACATCATCCATTTTGAACGGTTTAATAATCGCGGTTATTAGTTTCATAATTTTTCTCGTGTATTGCTAAAAATAACCTGCAATCATAGTGAATTATGCTTCAACATACAATTCAATCATTCAGACAGACCGCGTCCTTGGTCTTTGGCTTTATACAAGGCTATATCGGCACGATCCAACAGTATTTCAGGGTTGTCACCGTGTTCTGGATAGAAACTAATACCTATACTGGTACCAATGTTGACTATATCGGTTTCGTGTAGCAAAAAAGGTTGGCTTAATTCAGTAATAATCGCTAGAGCAACGCGTTCGACATCTTTATGATGGTTTATTTCGGGTAGCAGAACCACAAACTCATCACCCCCTAAACGCGCCGCTGTATCAATCTTACGCAACTGTGCTGTAATTCGTTCCGCCACTTTTTGCAACAACTCGTCGCCTGCTTTATGTCCCAAATTATCGTTGACTGCTTTAAATCGATCTAAATCCAGTGCCAATACTGCCAGTTGATTGCCTTCACGTTGCGCTAGGTCAATGCCATATTGCAAGCGTTCATTTAACAAGCGACGGTTAGGTAGTTCGGTGAGGTAATCATAAAATGCCAGTTGTTTAATTTGTTCTTCGGCGGCTTTGCGTTCGGTAATATCCTGCACAATACCTCTAAAATAAGTCGGTTGCCCATTCTGTGGTTCATCAATACATCCGACTGAACGCATCCAGCGCAGTTGTTTATCGGCGTTGATAATTCGATATTCCACATCGTATTTTACGCCGTGAATAATGTGTGCTTCAGTGGCATCAATAACAGTTTGTCGATCTTCGGGATAAATGACGCTGCTTCCCAAGTACCTATACCACCATAGTATTGGCAGAGCGTTAATCGCTGTTCACTGTCGCGTAGTTGATGCTCGGCGAGTTTACGCTCGGTAATATCAGTATGCGTACCGCTCATGCGTAGCGGTTTGCCGTCTTGGTCACGTTGAACAATATTGGCATGATCTAAAATCCAATGTATGACCCCCTGATGGTCTAACACACGATATTCAATTTTATGGGTCGCTCGCTTATCATTCAACACGTCTTGGATAGATTGCCAGACTTGTTCTCGGTCATCAGGATAAATAAAATTTAGCCATTGCGGTGGAATATCTTGTATCTCGGTACAGTGATAACAAATAGTTTCTGTATCGATGGTATGTATTTCTACTTTATGGCTATCAATTTTCCAATCCCAAAAACCTAAACCACTGCCTTTTAAAACAAAGTGCAGACGTTGTTCGCTTTCTAGCAACGCCGCATCTGCACGGGTATGTTCAATACTCAGTTGCGCCAAGTTGGCATAGCTTTCAATCAGTTCGATTTCTGACTCTAGTGGTTTTGTTGGTTGAGCATGATAAATAGCGAATGTACCTAACACCTTGCCATGACTGTTTTTAATGGGTTGTGACCAACACGACTGCACACCCGCTTGTTTAGCTAAATCAACAAAATCTACCCAAAAAGGATGCTGTTGCACATCCTCAACAATACAGCGTTCGCCACGATAAGCCGCTGTACCACAACTGCCAACACCTTCGCCAATCGCTAAACCATCAATCGCTTGGTTATAAAAATCAGGCAAACTCGGTACTGCACCATGTCGTAGCTGATTATTGTCGTCGAGCAACAAAATTGAGCAGAGCATTCTTGGATGTAACCGTTCCACTTGCCGCGCCAATTCATCCAGCAATTCAGGCAGGGTAACGCCCTGATTAATTTGTTGCAGAACATGATTGCGTAATGCGAGTTCATCGGTACGTTGTCGTAATTCTTCTGCTACGCGCTTACGCTGCCGATTTTCTCGTTTTATGGATTGATAAGCGGCGTATAGAATTGCGGTAATTAGACTGCTAACAAACGCTAACACCCCCATAATCTCTAGATAGTGTTTTATATTCGCGTCAGACGAATAAATAAAACCTTTCAATAAATTATCGTTCTTCACCATACCGGCTTGCACAAAAGTACCTGCCATGTATTTGATCCGCCAAGGATTAATATGACCGATTTCGACTAAGTCGGGTAGTATCAATGACCGCATAGCTTCAGCTTCAAACTCCAAATGTTCCTTGGATTTAGTAACGTGGTATTGACTCTGCAATAAAGCAATAATTTCTTGTGGATGTGCCATTGCATACTGCCAACCTTGCAGACTGGCATTTAGAAAGTCTTTAACGCGCTTTGGATGCTGTTTTAGTTCATTTTCGCTGGTGAACAGCATGTCGCTATAAAAATCAACCCCGTAATTACGCGGATTAATGACTGTAAATTCAATGCCTTGTTTTTTTAAAAAATACGGCTCATTGCTGATATAACTATTGAAAACATCGACTTCGCCTGTCGCTAAAGATTGAATATCAAAACTGCTGGGAATGATATGAATTTTCGCCATATCAATACGTTCATTGTGAAACATAGCCACAAAATCGGCATCAATATACTCGCCTAACATCATGACTTTTTTGCCGACAAGATCACTGGGTGAAAAAATTCCTGCGTCTTTGCGAGCCAGTAATGCCGAAGGCGAATGTTGATAGATAGCCGCTAATAGCACCAGTGGTTCACCTTTTAACCGGGCTAACAGTAATTCACTATTGGCAACACCGTATTGCGCATGACCTTGTAACACTTCGTTGATGGGTATTTTTTCGGGTGTGCCTTCGTGAATCACCACATCCAGACCTGCGTTTTTATAATAACCTTGTTGCACAGCGGCATAGTAGCCCGCAAATTGGAATTGATGATGCCAGCGCAGTTGTAAATCAATGGTTTCTGCACATAGGCACATCGGCATCACGGCAAGCAAGCCGATTATCATTGTGGGAAATTTACTCGCCATAAGCAGACTATTTTTTACATTAGTATTATTTCTAATAAGCATATTTTGCGCCAAAGTGCTTAATAATGTCTAAAACTATGTAATCGTCCTTATTCCTTTTGCTTTTTAGGCAAACCTCCGCGCCTATTTTTCATCATTTAGAGTAAGTAGTAACATTTTTTGTCACTACTTAACTTTCCACGCAACCTGATTTTTGTATTATTAAGGGGTAACGTCAGTTGAGCATAGCTATCACATTGGAATATTAGCTGAATAGCTTAATTAAACCGTCCATAACGCAACAGCACAATCGGTAATAAAGACAAATTCAACACCGTGGAAGACACCAAGCCACCGATAATAATCGCCGCCATCGGCCCCATAATTTCTCGTCCTGAATTATCGCTATTAAAAGCAATCGGAAACATGGCTAAGGCGGTGACTAATGCAGTCATTAAAATAGAGGGCAAGCGTTGTCCTGCACCCAGCAACACTGTGTCTAAATTCCAACGTTTACCCTCTACTTCAACTAAGTGTTGATAATGCGCTAACAGCATAATGCTATTACGCACCGTAATACCAAACAGCGTGACAAAACCTACCACTGAGCCGACCGATAAAGTCGCGCCCGTCAACATCACTGCGACTACGCCGCCACACAAGGCAAACGGTAAATTCACCAACGTCAATAAAGCATGGCGT
>NQJH01000342.1 GCA_002256685.1 Methylococcaceae bacterium NSP1-2
TTTATTCATGCTCATGGGGGTATCCTCGTATCGCTGGCTTGTTGTCTAGCCGTGTAGTCGGATCAGCGATAGCGTAACCCGACATTTGATTATCGATATTATATTAGGTTATGGCGACTGCCTAACCCAGCCTACAAATTTATCCATCAATCCCAAAATCTTCTGGAAAGTGATTTAACGCACTTAACACAGGATAGGGAGTCATACCGCCTAAGGCGCACAGTGAACCATTCAATAAGGTGTCACACAGCGAACGCAATAAAATGATATTTTTCTCGCGGTCAACATTGTTGATAATGTCGTCCATGACTTCATAACCGCGTGTTGAGCCGATACGGCAAGGCGTACATTTACCACACGATTCAATGGCACAAAATTCCATTGCATAACGCGCCATGTCAGCCATATTAGCAGTGTCATCAAAGGCGACTACGCCACCGTGACCTAATACTGTCCAGTTTGCGGCAAAGGCTTCGTAATCTAATGGGGTATCAAATTGTGATTCAGGCAAAAACGCACCTAAGGGACCGCCGACTTGCACGGCTTTAATCGGTCTGCCACTAGCTGAACCGCCGCCGAAATCATAAAGCAGTTCGCGTAAGGTCATACCGAAAGCGATTTCTACTAAACCAGTGTGTTTTAAGTTGCCAGCCAATTGTAACGGTAAGGTGCCGCGTGAACGTCCCATGCCAAAATCGCGGTAATAATCGCCGCCTTTGTCCAAAATCACTGGCACGGAAGCTAATGAAATAACGTTATTAACGACAGTGGGTTTGCCGAATAAACCACTGATGGCAGGTAATGGCGGTTTGAAACGCACTAAACCGCGTTTGCCTTCTAAACTTTCCATTAACGAAGTTTCTTCGCCACAGACATACGCGCCAGCACCTAAACGTACTTCTAAATCAAATTTTTTGCCACTGCCTTGAATGTTGTCGCCTAAATAGCCTGCTTCGTAGGCTTTGGCAATAGCGGCATTCAGTGCTTTATGGGCGTGTGGATATTCGACACGCAAATAAATGTAACCTTGATTTGCACCCACCGCTAAACCTGCAATGGTCATGCCTTCAATCAGTACGAACGGGTCGCCCTCCATAATCATGCGATCAGAGAATGTGCCAGAATCGCCTTCGTCAGCGTTACAGATAATGTATTTTTGTTCGGAGGGCGTGTTTAAGACGGTGTTCCATTTAATACCTGTTGGAAACGCCGCGCCGCCCCGTCCGCGCAAACCTGAGTCGGTGACTTGTTTAACCACATCGGCTTGACTCATTGCGAGCGCATTTTTTAAACCGCGATAACCGTCATGCGCAATATAATCATCCAAGCTAATTGGATCAGTAAGTCCAACCCGCGCAAACGTTAAGCGTTGTTGTTTTTTGAAATAGGGGATTTCTTCAGTGACACCGAGTGCAAGCGGATGTTGTCCGCCGTGGATAAAGTCTGCATCAAATAAGCTGACGACATCCTTGGGATTAACTGCACCGTAAGCGATACGCTTACCATCGACCACGACTTCGACTAACGGCTCTAACCAATACATGCCGCGTGAGCCATTACGCACTAAATTAATGGCTATACCACGTTGCTCCGCTTCTTTAACAATGGCGGCAGCAGTGCGATTTGCACCTAAGGAAATAGCACTGGAATCGCCTGAAACATAAATTGTGATGCTCATGCGTCTGCTCCTAAGTCGTTAATGATTTCATCAAATGATTCTGCGGTTACACGTCCATAAATTTCATCATGAATTTGCATCGCGGGTGAACACGCACAGTTACCTAGACAATAGACTGGTTCTAAAGAAAATTTCCCGTCGGCAGTGGTTTCGTGATAATCAATGCCTAGCTTGTCTTTAACATGGGCTTCCAGTTTATGGCTACCCATAGACTGGCACGATTCAGCACGGCATAGGTGTATGGTGTGTTTGCCGGGTGGAGTATCGCGGAAATAGTGGTAAAAACTAATCACGCCATGCACTTCAGCACGAGACAGGTTTAAACCTTGTGCAATAGCGGGAACACTATCGGCTGGAATATAACCGAGCGCGTCTTGTATACCGTGTAGTATGGGTAATAACGCGCCGGGCTTGTCTTTGAGTTCAGCGATGATGGTTTGTACGGTTTCGGTAGTCGTTGATGCGGTCATGTTCACTCACTGTGGCGATTTTTTTGATTGAAAACAAGCTATATCCCTATCGTTGCAGTCTGTTTATGTGCCGGCTAGCATAGCACAAGAACTT
>NQJH01000343.1 GCA_002256685.1 Methylococcaceae bacterium NSP1-2
TTTATCGCCAAAATCGGTTGTTGCTTATAGCAATCAGCTAGATTTTTGTTAGTTATTTGAATAAGGCATGGTTCTACAGGAGCTTCAGGGATGTGCGGACTTGAAGTATGACGATGTATTGTATCTATGACGTTTGGCGTGTGCCGACCTATACCGACCCGGTGACTTCCGAAAAAGACGCTCCCTCAAGGCAAAAAAAGGGCCTACCTTTTACAGCAAGCCCTTCATTTACTTGGCTCCCCCGGACGGGCTCGAACCGCCTAAAACTCAGCAGCTATATTAGCTGAGCTACACTAGCGAGGTCGTAGTTATTACACACTAAAGCAGACCGGCATCATTTAATTACGGTGCTGGTTTTTTTATGGATACACAACTCCTCAGCTGATTCAAGTTTTAAGCACATTGTTAATTGGAAAGCATCAGTTTCCTGGTGGGGCTAGCGGTCGTTTTTATCAGCATACACATTATCAACAAGCTTTTTAAACCAGATTGGCCGAAAGATCACTATAAATAATCCTATCGTACCGGTGATGGGAAGTAGAGGTATCAGCATGAAGATAATAAGGACTAGGGCACATTTGATTCTGGAAACGATGGAGACCGCTATCATTTTTTCTTTCCCTTGCTTGTTTTTTAAAAATTATTGCTGCTTAAATTCGACGGTCTTTTTAACTAAAAAATAAATTTTTCACGCTATTGACCGTGCAGATTAATGCTTTTGAATAATTACGTCAGAATCTATATATTTGTTGCTGATTTTAATGTGCTTTACAGCTGCTTTAGCATGCATGGTAGCTGAGCCTATATGACCCAAATTAGCGAGTTCGATTGATTCTTGTAGCTCCTTAGCAGCAGCATCCAAATGGTTTTTTGCCACACCCTTAGCTACTATAGAGGCTTCCAACACCTGCTCCAATGCCGCCTTTGCGTGTTCAATCAAAATTGCAGTATCACCTGCTTCACCATGAACTGCTGCAGTATTAGCATGTTCCAGCGCTTCTGTGAGATGTTCTTCAGCAAAAACAGAAGAACTCAAAAGAAGCAATAACCCTGCACATATGGATGTCATTTTTTTCATAATTTTCTCCTCTTAATGTTTATATTGGGTTACCCTTACCGCCGGATTGGTTTCCAGCATATCCCAATCAATTGCCAAATTCAGCGAGTGCTTGACCAGCTTGATGTAATGGTTACAAGTTGATGCCGACAGTCCTTGACCCTTAAGATCGGTTTGGAACGATTGAATTTGCTGACGAGTAATTTGATTGAGACGCTGGCTCCTGTGTGTTGAAGGTCTGTCGCAAAAATCCACGGCAGTCATAGCTCCTTCGTCAAATTCTTCATTTTCCCAATACTTAATCAAATCTATCTCATCGTTCGAATGTTCATCGAACGTCTAATCACCTTCGCTCCATGCTTTTCAAGTTTCTCGTCCAATAACTCGATTAATTCCTCTTCATTTTCACAATTAATAAGGATTTCTCTGTATTCGACAACCGACCTTGACATTTTTACAGTGTATGTTTTCAAGTGGTTTTCTCCTGATTAAAACTGAAGTTCAGGTAGTTTGATTATAAAACAGCGTGGAAAAATGACCATGTCAAATAATTATCGCATTAAAATATCTCATGGATTTCAGCTGCGAAGAAGTTAGAATTTTATTGGTGTTTCGCCATCCTGGTTGCCAGTAACCTGAAAATTTATACACAGGTATAGCCATGAGTTTACCCAATAGTGTATAGGCCGTGTTACTGTTGATATGGGTTAACCCTATGATTGCAAAAGGCGTGTAAGGAACTTCAAGGCTATTCAGATAAGGCAGGGCTTTTACTGCATTATCCCATCGGTCTAATATATCATCCGAGGTCCCGGCAAAAACCAGCTTGGATTTTTGATCAGCTTTTATGTAATTCAAATCATAATCCGGGTTTAAGCCTAATAAGATGGCGCGAGAACCAAAGTGATAAAATTTTAACTTATCGCCAATCTTACCAATTGGTAGTATTTCATTTTTAGGATTCGTTGCCAGTCCATGCAATTGACCCAAAACATTATCTTTTTCATCTCTTAAAACCCAAAAATCATGGGCTGCTAAACCAGCAATATCGTAAGCACGCGCTTCAATTGAAAATCTATTTTGTGACATCTTGGGTTTCAAATAGGCAATGAGGGTGTTGAATTGTAAAACAGCGTGGAAAAATGTCCAATGGATCGGGGAAAACAGCGTCGAAAGGCCTGCAGTTTGCAACGCTCAATCTTCGTGCCTGCAGCTTTTGATAGATTGAGCTGGTTAAGTCAATGTTACTGCTCTTTTGTCCAATTACGCTTATATCGGATAACCACTTTAGATTTTTCTTTAGCAGGCTGGATAATTTTTTGGGGGATAACTTGAAGTTGCGCTTGAAAGTAAGCGCTGTAATTGCTAGATGGGGTCATGCGTCTCTTTTTGTTGAAATTGGATAGTATTACGATAAATAGGGTTAAAACCACCGGCCATAGTCGGTTAGCTTTATTAATGCTTGTTAATGCGGTCTACAATGAAACCCATTATGAGACCTTAACAAGGCTGGTAAATTTGAAAATTACTAAATGAAGAACAGAACGTGGAACTACAGAAGAAACGTCGAGTTGGTAAACAAAGTGAAATCAGATTTTTAACTATTTCGATTATAGGCCTATTACGAGGCTTGTCAAACTTATGATCATTGGATCAGTAGAAGCCAATTTTGGCACATTTGTAATCATTCCACCACCGACCTAGTGATTAAGTGTGGCAAGATCCACTTTAAAGCCTCTTTCCTTCATGATTATACGGGACGTAGAAAAAAGACAGCGTTTGGAAAATGGG
>NQJH01000118.1 GCA_002256685.1 Methylococcaceae bacterium NSP1-2
TTCTTTACCATCACCTGTTACCGCGCGTAAGCCTAGGGTATTTTCACGCGGCGTGCCGTATTTAACCGCTTTAGGACCAGCGGAGTTATAGGCTAAATTACCGCCGATACTACAAAATGCGGCACTGGTGGGATCAGGTGGCCAGAAAAAACCTTTGGTTTTAACGAGGTCTTGGACTTGTTGATTAGTTAGGCCTGGTTGAACGGTGATGTAACGATTATCAGGCGAAAATTCCAGCACTTTAGTCATGCGCTCCAACGACATCACTACGCCATTGTGTAACGGCACAGTCGCGCCCGTTGTGCCTGTGCCGCGTCCTCTAACCGTTAACGCAACAAAAAATTCATGACAGGCTTTAACGACAGTGACGACTTGTTCATGGCTAGTTGGAAATACTACCACTTGCGGCAAACGATGCAAACGGCTGTTATCATAACCATACGCCCAGCATTCTTCGGGCGTAGTGAGTAATTCTTGCTTGGTAAATGCAGCGGCAAGCAAGGCTAAAAAATCGGCGGGTAATTTAGTCAAGGTATTCAAACACCGTGATGATTTGTTTAATAGCGGGTTGCAAGCGTGTGACATTAATCACTACATTACCTTCTTCTCTCGATACCCGTCCCATCAGATAAACGATACCGTTTTCAGTGACCACTTTAATCATTGCTGAATTAAAATCGGGTAAGGTGTGAATTTGGGTCAGCGCGGTTTTTACTTGCGTGGTCAGTTGTGCGTCATTAGCACGCGCCGTGCTATCAATGGGTTGCGCGACCGTTAAACTATCACGCACCATAGCGACATGCGGAATAACGCGCACTATTTCAAGCACTTTATTTTTAACTGCGTCACTAGGCACTTCACCCGTCATTAATGCCAAGCCATTATAGGCATTAATATTAATATGACTTTGACTAAGTTCTTGGTCGTCCTGTAATTCTTCGCGGGCGGTTTGCTCAATCTCTTTATCAGTGGCTATCGTTTCAGGTGTACGGCGATCGCGTATTGAAGATTGTTGACTCGTTCCTTGTTCATTAGTCGGTACGGTTTCACAGCCGCTCAATAAAACACTGATTAATATTAGCGATAAAAATGTTCGCATGGTTTAGCCTCCAAATAATTGATGATCGATTAAATCGCATAAACAGTGAGTAATCGATACATGAACTTCCTGTATGCGTGCCGTTGACGTTGATGGCACACAAATATTTATATCCGTCTCCTTGAGTAACATACTCAGCGCAATACCTTTTCTTCCCGATAACGCAATCACCATCAAGCCTTTTTCATGGGCTGTGCTAATCGCTTTGGTAAGACTGGCATTCACATCACCGTCGGTATAAATCAATAATATATCGCCGCTATCGCCTAAGGCGCGTAGCTGTTTAGCGTACACATCAGAAAATGAATAATCAGTAGCGATAGCAGTAATGGTCGCGGTGTCTGCCGTTAAAGCAATCACCGGTAAGGCGGGGCGGTCGCGTTCAAATTGATTAAGCATCGATGATGAAAATAACTGCACACAGGTTGCCGAACGCCCATTACCACAACACAGTATTTTTTTATCAGCCAATAAAACGGAAACTATTCCTTGTGCGGCGTATTCAATCACCTCACACAGCGCATTCATTGATTCTTGATGAATTTGAATATGGTCAGTGAAATGATTAATGATGCGGTCTTGTAAGCTCATAACGCGTAAGTTAGTGGGTTAAAAGGCATTTTGTATCCAATCTACCTTGCCATTGCCAGACAGCGCAACCACATCAAAGCGTATCGGTGTATTCAATTTTTGAGTGGATAAATAAACCTGAGTTGCCGCTATTATACGCAATTGTTTACTGCGTGTGACGCTCTCTGCTGCACTGCCATATTTATCCGTTTGGCGAAAACGCACTTCAACAATCACCAACGTTTGCTTATCAGTCATGATTAAATCGAGTTCGCCTTGTTTACAGCGAAAATTACGCGCAATCGGTTTTAGCCCTTTTTTTAATAGAAATTCATGCGCCTGTTGTTCCGCACTTTCGCCGCGCAGTAAATGAGCGGCTTTAGTTTTAAGCGTGGAAAATAACATGCGAAACCTCAGCTTATTAGTGATTATCTAGCCATTCTTGTGAATGCTGATCGTCATCATAGCTTTCACTGTGTTCCCTGTCGCCGTGATAACCCTCAGCGATAAATAACGATAATTCCATTCGGAGTGTCGCTAATGCTACGTCCAATTCCTTAGCTGTTTCTTGGTCGAAAGTTGGTGCGAGTGTCGCCGCGCTATGATGTATTAATACATCATAAAGTAGTTTCGCCTGTTCTTCTGTGTATTGCGGATTATTCATTCATCACCTAACGAGTTATTGCTATAAAACAGTGCATTCTAGTGGTGGGATGATTTTATAGCAAACCTGCGCAGTCGATTAGTGGCTAAGTGTCGCATGTGGGTCGATTTTTTATTGTTCTATAGAATAACAAGCGACTTGTCACGCCGCTTAAAAAAGTGCGTGCTGAACACTAACTTGCATGGTAGTAAGGTGTAATTGTAGGGTGGACATGTTTTTCTGCCCACCATGTACAGCGTGTTAATGTGGTGGGCAAAAAAGCGTTGCCCACCCTACATGACTATTTATCATCGACTAGCCTGTTTATTTTTAGGAATGTTAATAACGCCAGCACCGTCTACACGCCAGCCTTTTTTAGTGTTGATAACTTTCAGAACTACTTTAAAGTTTTCCCACTCTTTATTCTTCCCCGCTAAGGTCACAAGGTTTGATTGTTGTTCGCAATTTACTATGTTAAAACCTTGGTCTGGATAGTCTTGCGCATCAAAAATGGGATCAAAACCCAGTCCCAATTCTGGATCTTGCTTTTGTGCTTGTTCTACTAGGTTTTTATAGGCTTTTTTGAAATTATCGGTGAGCTTTTCATTTCTTTTTATCCACTGGAGGTCAGTTTCTTGGGTTTTCTGATTATAAACATCTGCATTATATTTTATGTAATCGTCCAAGAATCCATTGGCAACTTCCGCACCTTGCCCACATTCTGCATGGCAAATGCCTGAAACCAATGTAGCGGCGAGTAAGATAATTACGTTAATCTTCATAGTTTTATTCCTATAATTTGCTATGCCTTAACAGGCGTTTTGAATGACGTGTGATGTTACGCATCGTCGATGAAAAGCAACGGATTATGTATTATCGCGCGTGATCGGTGCTGAAAAAATTGTAGCGGCAAAACCGCCAAACTGATTCGGTAGTTTTTACTATCGTGCTTGCCAATAAAAACGCCCGCATTGCATAGGCAATAGCGAGTAAAGACCAAAGTTATGAAGTACAACAAAGGTTAGAATAATTAAACCAGATTGCGCGAGCAAGTAAATCCATAGTGATGACAGTCACAGGTCAGGCGAATAGATTCATCATGACTCCTAAAGTAATTAAATCGTGTCTGATTAAATACGTTATCGGGTAGTGGGTTAAATCTGTTATTTAACAGACTATCAGGATGAAAATTATGGAGTCTAATAGCTTTAGCTATTGGCGAATCGCAAAAAGCTAACGCTTTTTGACTCCAGATTTAATCCACCTCCCGTTATCGTTAGGTGTGATTGCCTAAGTTACAGTATACTATTCGGTTGAAAGAGTTGGCTGAGCAGTCGCCGTTTTATTGTAATGATAAAAGGGAGGAAAGTCCGGGCTTCATTGGGCAGGGTGCTAGGTAATGCCTAGGGGGCGTGAGCCTACGACAAGTGCCACAGAAAATATACCGCCTATCACCATGATAGGTAAGGGTGAAATGGTGCGGTAAGAGCGCACCGCGCAGCTGGTAACAGGTGTGGCAGGGTAAACTCCACTCGAAGCAAGATCAAATAGAGAAGCAGACGCGTGGCCCGCGCGGCTTCTGGGTAGATTGCTTGAGCGTTCGGGTGACTGAACGCCTAGATGAATGGCTGCTCTCGACAGAACCCGGCTTATAGGCCGACTCTTTCTTCTTCGTTACACCCCTGTATTTAAAATGCTTTATGCCTGAATGCACGGCATAAAATCATTCAGATTCAACGCTTTTTAAGCGGCTAGTTAGTCATCAAAACAGTTCACAATTATTAAAACGGTTCATTGCCTCCCTGCATTTGTATATACTATGCGCCATTATTAAAAGCATTCTACGCGCTTTGATTACTGTAGTTCTTTAGGTAACTAAATAAATGCTCAGACCAATCACGGAACTGTACTTCACAGTCATGTTATAAATCCATGCACAACCCCGTCCCAACAGGATCACATAATGAATAACACTTTTCTTTCAGAAATTACTGGACAACTCGACATTGACCCAGCGGAAACCAAGGAATGGATTGAAGCACTGCAATCCGTATTAGAACAAGATGGTAGTGAACGCGCACATTTTTTGATTGAACAGCTAGTTGCTGTTACCCGCCACTCAGGTTTTGATATTCCTTTTAGTGCCAATACGGCGTATCTCAATACCATTCCTGTTGCCCAACAAGCACAGTTTCACGGTGATGCCACCATCGAACAAAAAATTCGTTCTTATGTGCGCTGGAATGCCATGATGATGGTGTTACGCGCTAATAAACATACGAACGTGGGTGGTCATATTGCTAGCTTTGCCTCCGCTGCCACTTTGTATGATGTCGGTTACAACCATTTTTGGCACGCAGCAAATGAACAGCACGGTGGGGATTTAATTTATACCCAAGGGCATTTAACACCCGGTGATTATGCCCGCGCTTTTTTGATAGGTCGCTTAACGCCAGAACAAATGGATAATTTCCGCCAAGAAGTGCATGGCGGCGGTTTATCGTCTTATCCACATCCTTGGTTAATGCCGGATTTTTGGCAGTTCCCAACGGTGTCGATGGGTTTAGGTCCAATTATGGCGATTTATCAAGCCCGATTCATGCGTTATTTGCGCGATCGTGGTTTGGCTGATACCGATGGACGTAAAGTCTGGAGTTTTCTGGGTGATGGTGAAACCGATGAGCCTGAATCCTTGGGTGCAATTGGTATGGCAGGGCGTGAGCGACTGGATAATCTTATTTTTGTCGTCAATTGCAATTTGCAACGTTTAGATGGTCCGGTACGCGGCAACGGCAAAATCATTCAAGAACTAGAAAGCGAATTTCGTGGTGCAGGTTGGAATGTTATTAAATTAGTGTGGGGTCAGCGTTGGGATACGCTACTCGCACGCGATAAAGACGGTTTATTAGCCGCTCGTATGATGGAATGTGTCGATGGTGATTATCAAACCTTTAAAGCCAAAAATGGCGCGTATGTACGCGAACATTTTTTCAATACGCCTGAATTAAAAGCGATGGTTGCTGATTGGTCAGACAGTGATATTTGGGGACTTAACCGTGGTGGTCATGATCCCGCTAAAGTATTTGCGGCGTTTCATGCAGCGGTCAATCACAAAGGGCAACCGACTGTTATTCTGGCTAAAACCATTAAAGGTTATGGCATGGGAACATCAGGTGAAGCGCAAAACACCTCGCATCAACAGAAAAAAATGGATCAAATTTCACTGGAAAATTTCCGTACTCGTTACGAGTTACCCGTTGATGATGAACA
The DNA here is from genome assembly GCA_002256685.1 of Methylococcaceae bacterium NSP1-2. GTDB lineage: Bacteria > Pseudomonadota > Gammaproteobacteria > Methylococcales > Methylomonadaceae > UBA4132. Next base: position 5,583 of record NQJH01000118.1, read on the forward strand.
AATTAAAAAATTGCCGTATCTAACCTTCCCTGAAGGTTCAAAAGAACTCAACTACATGCAGGAACGTCGCGCTGAATTAGGTGGACATATCCCCTCAAGACGGGCTAAATCTTACGCGCTGGATGTCCCCGTACTTAGCGATTTTAAAGCTTTGCTGGAAGCCAACGACAAAGAGTCATCCACCACAATGGCATTTGTGCGCTTGTTGAACATCCTGACAAAAGATAAAAATATCGGCAAACGCGTTGTGCCGATTGTGCCTGATGAATCACGCACCTTTGGTATGGAAGGCATGTTCCGCCAGCTGGGTATTTGGTCGCAAGTCGGACAGCTTTACACACCGCAAGATGCCGATCAATTGATGTTCTACAAGGAAGACAAACACGGTCAAGTGTTACAAGAAGGCATTAATGAAGCAGGTGGTTTATGTGATTGGATAGCCGCAGGTACCTCGTATTCCACGCACAACGTACCGATGATTCCCTTCTTCATTTATTACTCG
>NQJH01000344.1 GCA_002256685.1 Methylococcaceae bacterium NSP1-2
CAGCAGCAGCCACTCCCGTTTGGGGGCGAGTTTGCGGACTACTATACCTGCCAGCGCGTGCAATTTATTGTCGGTTACAAATTCGGCTAACGGTTTGTGTTCGCCCGTGACTAAATTGACTGCGGTATCACCTGTTAGGTGCATTTCAACTTCGTTAGCTTCGGTTTTTTCACCATTAACGACAATAAAATCAACGCTCTGTAATCGGTTAATCGGTTCGCGTAAGGGTCCTGCGGGTAAACAATAGCTATTACCAAATCGCCGCTCACCATCAATCACCGCAATTTCTATATCGCGGTATAGCGCGTAATGTTGCAAACCATCATCGGATAAAATCACATTGCAATCGGCTTGCTCAAGTAACAATTTACCCGCCTCAACCCGCAACGGCGCAACCGCCATCGGGCAACCCGTTTGTTTAGCTATCAGTAACGCTTCATCACCGACTTGTTTAGGGTCACTATCGACCGTAACCATGCGCGGTATGGAATCACCACCATAACCCCGACTAATAATGCCCACTTTAAAACCCGCGTCTTTAAGCACTTGAGTTAAGGCAATAATTAACGGCGTTTTACCCGTACCGCCGACGGTAATATTACCGACAATGATAACAGGCACAGGCAAACGCTGAGTTTTCAGCATACCAATACGGTATAAAAATTTTCTAAATCTGACTATATCGCTGAATAAAAACCCCAACGGCATCAACCATGTACCGATAAAAATGTCTTTGTACCAGAGATCGGTGAGCTTTCGCGCCAGAGTTTTTTTCATGGTTTACCGGCGGGCTTTTGTGCAGCAAACGTAATGTGCGTAAAACCTTCATTACTGGCGGCTTCTAAGGCAGTAATCACCGCTTGATGAGGGGTTTTACCATCGGCATTAATGATAAAAGGAATATCGGTTTTATTGACTACTAAGTTATGCAAAGCTTGTTTGAGCGTGTCGATTTGTTGATCTACGACAGGGTGCGGCACATTATCTTCACTTGTCAGCGTATAAGCTCCATTCACATCAATGGTTAGTGTCACCATTTTGGGATGATTTTCAGCGGTTGCACCGCTCGCTTCGGGGAGCTTAATTTTTACTTCAGTGTTGCGATTAAAGGTAGTAGATACCATGAAAAACAGCAGTAACACAAACAATACGTCAATCATCGAGATTAAAGTAATATCAATATTTTGTCTTTTTTTACGTTGAAATCTCATTAAGATACCTCGCGGTCTCCATGTAATATATCAATCAGATTTAGAGCTTCATCTTCCATTGCAACCACATATTCATCGACCAAGCGTTCAAAGTAACGATGAAATACTAAGCTCGGAATAGCAACGCTCAAGCCTGCGGCGGTACTAACCAATGCTTCTGAAATACCACCTGCCAACATACTAGGATCGCCCGCACCATGTTCCATAAGAGAGGCAAAAATTTTAATCATACCGAACACTGTACCCAATAAACCTAACAGTGGGCCGACAGCGGCGATAGTGCCTAGTGTATTGAGATAACGCTCTAAGTCATGAACGACTTTACGTCCTGTTTCTTCAATAGTTTCCTTCATAAATTTTCTGCCGTGATGACTGTTCACCAGTCCAGCGGCTAAAATATGTCCTAACGGCGAACTATTTTTTAAATGTTTCAACGCCGAAGCGGTCATTTTTTGCTCGCGGTATAACTTCCAAACTTGCGGCACTAAATCGGGTGGCAAAATTTTCTTTCTTTGTAACGACCACAAGCGTTCGCCAATAATCGCCATTGCACCGATGGAACAGAGAATAATAGGTAGCATCATCCAGCCACCACTTTTTATAATTTCAAACACATTCTTTTCCAAAAAAATTAACACTGGGCTTATTTTAACTCAATGTAGCTTGGTTGTATCATTCCTAGGTTTTGAGTCACTGCCATTCAGTTAAACGAGAATTGTATTTTTGTAGGTGCAAATTCATTCGCACTGTGCGGATAAATCCGCATCTACACTATTTTCTCTGCCCACCCATAGATAGGCAATCAATAGCGCGATAGTGCAGCAGATGGCAGCGATTAAATAAACGAATTCAGGGCTTTGTGATTCCCAATAATAACCCGCATAAAGACTGCCCAACATACCGCCTAAACCAAAACTTAAACTGCTGTATAACGCCTGTCCTTTACCTTGGTGTTGTTCACCAAAATAATTATAGATTAAGTGCATAGCGGCAACATGCGTACCGCCAAACGTTGCCGCGTGGA
>NQJH01000345.1 GCA_002256685.1 Methylococcaceae bacterium NSP1-2
GTTCTAATCCGATTGATTACACCAAGCACAGCAGTGAAATAAGCACCGACGATTGGAAGCGCGTCCTAACGCAAGCCCGTAAAATGGGTGCGGTACAACTTGGCTTTTCTGGCGGCGAACCCTTAACTCGCCCCGATTTAACCGAACTGGTCAAACACGCCAGAGACTTAGGCTATTACTCCAATCTGATTACCTCAGGCTATGGCTTAACGGAAGAAAAAATCATCCAACTGAAAGAAGCGGGACTCGACCATATTCAAGTCAGTATTCAAGCCAGTAGCCAAGAATTGAACGATCATATTGCAGGCACAGCGTCTTTTGAACATAAAAAACAAGTCGCGCATTTAGTCAAGAAACACGGCTATCCGATGGTGTTATGCGTCGTTATTCACCGCGAAAATATTCACCAAATGACGGATATTCTAGCAATGGCGGAAGCTTTGGGTGCGGATTATCTGGAACTTGCCAACACCCAATACTACGGCTGGGCGCACACTAACCGTGATTTATTACTGCCGACTAAAGAACAATTTGAAGAAGCCGAAAAAATCGCCCAAGCCTTCAAAGAAACCGTGGCAGGTAAAATGAAAATTTACTACGTTGTCCCCGATTTTTATGAAAACCGCCCCAAAGCCTGCATGAATGGCTGGGGAACAACCTTCTTAACCATTGCCCCCGACGGCGTAGCTCTGCCGTGTCATTCTGCCCGCGATTTGCCCGGTTTAGACTGCCCCAACGTCAAAGATTACAGCATCGAAGAAATCTGGCACGATTCCAAAGCCTTCAATTTCTTCCGTGGTTTTGAATGGATGCAAGAACCGTGTCGTTCGTGTGATGAAAAAGAAAAAGATTTCGGCGGTTGCCGTTGTCAGGCGTATTTATTAACGGGCGATATGTACGCTACCGACCCTGTATGCAGCAAATCACCTAACCATCACGTTATTGATGAAGCGATTGAATCCGCTAGAAAAGCCGCGTTAGCTGAAAATGAAAAACCGCTGATTTTTAGAAATAGTAAGAATTCAAAGTTGTTGTCTTGAATATTGATGATGTAACAGGGGTAGTGGGTTTTTAACAGACTATCAGGATTAAAGTTGTGGAATCCAATAGCTTTAGCTATTGGCGAATCACAAAAAGCTAAAGCTTTTTGACTCCAAATTTAACCAACCTCAGTAACAGTAAGGCGTGACTTGTTGCTCATTCCCAAATTTTAAGCATCAAGACCTGCGAGCAACTGTGTTAAAAATCAAGCTAAATCGGCGAAATCTGGATGCCATTCTGACTGATTTTTAACGATTGAATTCAGTATAACTAGTAGCTTTCTCATGCAGGCAGTGATGGCGACTTTTTCGAGTTTACCGCTAGCAATGAGTCGTTGGTAAAAGGTTTTAATAGGTTTGTTAAAGCGTTTTGCGCTGAGTATTGCCATGTACAAGGTAGAGCGGATTAACGCTCTACCGCCGAAGATGGTTCGCTTGCCTATTTTTTTGCCGCTGTCTTTGCTGTAAGGCGCAACACCGACTAATGCCGCGATTTCTTTGTTGGAGACCTTGCCCAGTTCTGGCAGCATGGACACCAACGTCATGGCGTTGACGATACCGATGCCGTTGACGGTGAGCAAACGAGCTACTTTTTGTTTCAAGCCGTCATCGTTATCGATGTCGGTTTGGATTTTCGCCTCAATGGTGCGGATTTCTTCATCAAGTTGCTTAATGACTCGTTTAATGGAACGCACGGCATCTTTATCGTAAGCGGTGGCTTGGTGCTGCTGTTCGATGGCTTTTTGTTCGACCAATTGATGACGGCGTTTAACGAGGGCTTCGATGCGTTGTTCCACCTCTGAGCGTGGCTCTCGCCATTGCAAGCGTCCTTTGGCATAAGCGGTTTGAGCATAATAACGAATCATGTTGGCATCAATACGATCGTTTTTCGCGTACGCCCCCATCGCGTTGGCAAAATCACGCACCCGTTTGGCGTTGACTACCGCGACTTTGATGTTTTCCGTCAATAAGAAACTGACCAACGGTTTTTCGTAACCGCCTGTGGCTTCCATCACAAAGCACAACGACTCGACTGCTCTGTTTTTAATCAGCTTTTTAAAGGCGGATGCCTCGTTTTTAATCGTCAGCACTTTCTCATTCGCAAAGGCAATGTCTAGTTTGTCTTTTGCTACATCCACGCCAACCATGATGATTTCTTCGCTAGTTTCTGACATGATACTC
>NQJH01000346.1 GCA_002256685.1 Methylococcaceae bacterium NSP1-2
AAAAGACGGGTCGTTATTTTGGTTTTGAAAACTAACCTTTAAACCTTGTGCTGATACGGTCAGTAATTTGCATACCGCCTCGCTTTTTTCAGTCACCGCCGCTCTAAGCCAATGTTGTCCAGTAGGTAGCAAGGTATTAGTAGAATTGGCTTTATCAGGCATAGCAAAAGTGATAATGCCTGAATTAATCAGCCCGTCAGTGCTGTCTTGCACATCTTGTGTACCGAAGTTAAGCCATTCGTTATTGCTAAGATAACTCCATTGAATATGTGGCTTGGGTTTTTCTACCAGCGGATTCGCTGTGCCATCGGCAACTTGAAAAAATAATGCGAGATTTTGTGGCGGTTTAAGACCCGTGACACCGATGTAAAATTCAGCGTTATTGAATTGAGGAACAAGAAAAACTTTTTTCTGCGCATTTAACAAACTGTGTTGTTCGCATTGACCAAAAGGCGTTAAATGAAAAAATTTTGCGGGGCGTTTTTCAAATTCTATTTGGTTGCTGTTGAGATTAATGATTTGTTTGGTGGTCGTGTAATCTAGGGTGAGTTCGGCAGTGAATGGTCCGACAGGTGGCGTAGGTTTCTTATCTGCGTCAGTCGCAGTGCCATCAATCACTTTTTTTATATAGTTGATTAACGCTTGTTCATAAGCACTTTGACCAAAATCAGTGTCGGTCTCTAAGCGAACAAAACCATGCTTAGAGCGGGTATTATAAAATTCCGCCTCCGAAAAATCTGGCTTATTAACAACAGGTTTCTCAAGACCTGAACTTAGCGGAAAAGTCTCTTCTTTAATATTGCGAGCGGCGATACCCGATGGATCCCATTTACCTTCTTTTAGATATTTGATGGTAAGGTTGACCGTCTTGTTGTCATAAGGGCTTGGCGGGTTTTGCCATTTAATGTCAATGGTTGCGGTGGATAGTGTTTTTTGAAAAACCTCTTTTGAGCCAATCACCAAAGCACTTTTTGCCACAGGCAATGCGCCAAATGGCTGAAACGGTTTCGATGTATCAACTGAGCCAAAATCATTGGAAACGGCGAGTGATTTAAGCCCTGTTACATTGACCGTTAAACCAATTTCTTCTATTACTTTATTTTGAAACAACGAGTAAATATAGCCTTGATTATCCTGATGGCGCAATTTGACTAATATCATCGGCAGATTAGTTAAAAAATCGTAGCCGTGGGTTTTGGATGCGTAAGGTGTTATAGCGGGGTCGGCACCGGAAAGGTTTATCTCTAAGGTTAAAGCATCCGATTCTGTCGTAAAACTTGTATTTTCTGGTTTAACCTCGAACCAGCCTTTTTCGGTGGTGACCAGACAAATTAGATTATGGGTCGTTAAAATAGCAACAACTATGTCAATGATGTTCAGATTAAAACTTTCGATTTGTTGATTAAATACCTGCTCAGTCGCAGCCTTGAAGCTTGGTTGCTCTATAAAGGGTGCTAATTCTATAAAGGGTGTTAAATTTTTTAAAAATTGTTTAATTTTAAATTCAACGCTAATGGTTCGATTTCCTTCCGCTACCCATAAATAATGTGAAGCAAGCGCGAAACCGACTTCCGCCTTAGGCATATTGATTTTGGTTAATTTGCCATTTTCATAAATTTTATTAAAGAAAGGCTGCCAAGACTGATCCGCCGTGGTAAGTTTTTCTCCTAAGCCATCGGCAGAGTTAGCAACGGGCGAAGCAAATAAACGATTTTTATCGATAGCTAGGTCATCATCTTGATGGCGATAAAGGGTTTTTAAATCGGTGACTTTTGCTTGATTAGCAACAAAATTCTGGTCATTGGCAAAAAATACATCAACGCCTAAATCGTCTTTGCCCGCACTAAATAATTCATCGGTTTTTATTTCATGCGCATCAACGTGTTTGGCTAATTCAATTAAAAGATGGGCGTGACTGGGTTCAGCGGGTTTTTCTTTGAGTTTTAAAATATCGCGGTAATAAAAATCCAGATGTTTTTGCGTTAGCGTATTCGTTTCAGCCCGCGCATAGTCAAAAAGTTTTAGAAAAGACAGGAACAGCGCGTAATGCGGTTCGTGATTATTTAAGTCAGTAAAGGTCTTTTCTAATTCTGCTTTTGCTTCAACCACAACCCGCGCAAACACTTTTAGAAATTGGTCAAAAACAGCGGTGAATAGATTATGGGTAGCAATGTGATTCAATCGATCGAATAGCGTATTGCCACTGCCATAAATTTGG
>NQJH01000347.1:0-2217 GCA_002256685.1 Methylococcaceae bacterium NSP1-2
AAAATCTCCCCCCTGCCCTGTTTTTAATGGGTCCTACTGCGTCAGGTAAAAGTGCGTTAGCGGTACAACTCGCCCACGCGCTGAATGGCGAAATTATCAGCGTCGATTCGGCGTTGGTGTTTAAAGGCATGGATATAGGTACAGCAAAACCTACGCTCGCGGAACGACAAGAAATTCCTCACCATTTAATCGACATTATTGAGCCTAGCGAAGTGTTTTCTACCGGGCAATTTAGAAACCAAGCTCTTGCATTGATGGCGGATATTAACCAACGCGGCAAACTACCGATTTTAGTCGGTGGGACGATGTTGTATTTTAATGCCTTAAGCAATGGCTTAGCGGTGTTACCGCCTGCTGATCCTGTGATTCGTGCGCAACTAGAGCTAGACTTAATCGAGTTAGGAAAAGAGGCTCTGCATCAACGTTTAGCAATGGTTGACCCAGAAGCCGCCGCGCGTATTCATCCCAATGATCCACAACGCGTGCAACGGGCGTTAGAAGTGTATGCCATTAGCGGCAAGTCACTCAGTTCATTTTTTACGGCTGAACCCGCACACACGCTGCCCTATCGAGTCATTAAGCTGATTATCGCGCCGTCAGATCGTAAAATTTTGCATGGCGTGATTGCTGAGCGGTTTATGCGTATGTTGGAGCAAGGTTTTATTGAGGAAGTCGAAACACTCTACCAACGGGGTGATTTAAACGAAACCCTACCTGCCATCAGAGCGGTCGGTTATCGGCAAGCGTGGTCTTATTTGCAAGGTGACATCGATAAAGCCACGATGATTGAAACGGCGATTATTGCCACTCGACAACTGGCAAAACGCCAATTTACTTGGTTACGCAAAGAAACCGATGCGTTTTGTTTTCAGACAGGGCAAGCGGATTTATTAGCCGAAGTATTAGCGACACTGGCAAAAATGACTCAGGAGCGATGATGCAAAATTTACCCATTAATCTTTATCGTAACGAACAAATCAGAGAACTGGATCGAATCGCCATTCACGAATATGGCATAGCGGGCTTTGAGTTAATGAGCCGTGCAGGTTACGCCGTTTTTCAACAGCTCATGCGTTGTTGCCCTAATGCGCAATCGGTAACTGTATTTTGTGGTTCGGGTAATAACGCAGGCGATGGTTATATTGTCGCCACTTTATTATTGAGAGCCGGATTAACCGTGGGTGTGGTCAGTGTTGCGGATCCTGAACAACTGAAAGGCGACGCGCTAACTGCTTATCAGCATTATGTCGCCGCCCACGGTGTGATTATGCCTTTTCAAGCCCAAGTAAGATCAAATGCGGACGTGATTATTGACGCGTTGTTAGGCTCAGGATTGAATAAACCCGTCACAGGACTTTATGCACAGGCTATTGAAACCATTAACCAAAGCCACGCGTTGGTGTTGGCGGTGGATATGCCCTCAGGCTTAAATGCCGATACGGGCAATGTGATGGGCGTTGCGGTTAAAGCCGATATTACAGTCACTTTTATTGCACTGAACCAAGGTTTATTTACAGGGCAAGCGGCGGATTATTGCGGCAACATTTTTTATGCGTCGCTAGCAATTCCCGAAGCGATTTTATCAACACAATCCGCTTCAGCTGTACGCGTTATTCATCAAGCTTTACCACGTCGTCACCGCTGTACCCATAAAGGCAGTTACGGGCATGTGTTAATTGTTGGAGGTGAACAAGGCTATTCAGGCGCAGCACGTTTAGCAGGTGGTGCGGCGTTACGCATCGGTGCGGGTTTAGTAAGCATTGCCACGCGTAGCATTCATGCCAGTTTAATGAATATTGACCGTCCTGAACTCATGTGTCATGGCGTAGAAACGGCTGAACAACTCATGCCGCTGTTAGCCAAAGCCAGTGTGATTGCCATCGGCACAGGACTTGGACAAAGCGACTGGGCAGTTGAACTTTTAACCGCCGTGTTAGCTACCCAAAAACCATTAATCATTGATGCCGATGGTTTGAATTTGTTAGCGTGTAATCCTGCAACCAATTCAAACTGGATTTTAACGCCCCATCCTGCCGAAGCCGCGCGGCTATTAAATTGCACAACGGCGGAAATACAACAAGACCGCTTTGCAGCGGTTTCAGCACTGCAAGCGAAATATCATGGCGTTGTTATTTTAAAAGGCGCAGGCACACTGATTGCGAGTAGCGAAGAAATTGCAGTATCCAATACCGGCAATGCAGGTATGGCATCAGGCGG
>NQJH01000347.1:2249-3695 GCA_002256685.1 Methylococcaceae bacterium NSP1-2
GATTTTGCCGCTAAAGACGGTGAACGCGGCTTATTAGCCAGTGACTTAATGCCCTATCTTAGACAAGGAATAAATAAATGAAAAAATATTTGAATTCAACCGAAGCCACTGAACAATTTGGTGCCGCCTTATGGACTATACTTCCTGAAAAGGGTTTGATTTTTTTACAAGGTGACTTAGGCGCGGGTAAAACAACATTAGTACGCGGATTTCTAAGAGCCGCAGGTTTTACCGGTGCCGTAAAAAGTCCGACGTTTACTTTAGTCGAAGAATACACGCTAGACGACCGAAAAATTTTCCATTTTGACTTATACCGCTTAAGCGACCCTGAAGAACTCGAATGGATTGGAATTCGGGATTATTTTGATCAAAACAGCCTGTGCTTTATCGAATGGGCAGAACGTGGTGAAGGTTTTTTACCCCAGCCCGATGTCATAATTTCCTTAACTACCCAAGGCTTAGGTCGAAATATTACCTTAGAAACCATAGCAGACAATCAAAAAAAGTAAATATCAGTTGTTGAAAAACAATAACATACTGCTATAATCTAATCTAAATTATCACTTTTGTGGATTATAGCAATGAGAAATGTCTGGAAGGGTTTGTTGGTCTTTGGATTGCTGTCGTCGTCCATGTCTAGCTATGGGCAGCAAGTCGATATTAATTCATTACATTATTCACAAGCAGCGAAGCAAACGCGCATGATATTTGATGTCAGCGCATCGCCTAAACACCGTGTTTTCGTGCAGAATAATCCTTCTCAGTTAGTAATTGACATTAAAAACGCTAAATTAGGACAAGTTTTAACCCAGCCTAGCGCGTCACACCCACTCTTTGGCAAAATACACGTTTTAGAAAAAACCAAAGACAATTTGCGACTAGCGGTGGATTTAAAACAACCGATTACTGCAAAAAATTTCTCATTAAGTTCCAATAATAAAAATGAACACAAATTAATCATTGACCTGATTAATAAAGGCACACAATTAGAAAATGCCAGCAAATCGATTGCTAGCAAAACCAACACTCAAACAGTTAAAAAAGAAACCTTAGAGCATAAAGCCGCCCCTGTTTTACCAACAGAAGAGAAAACAGAACAGCCATCAGCCCTACTTGCGTTGTTCACGTCTCAACAAGTTTCTACTAAACATGAAAAAATCGTTATTGCTATTGATCCAGGTCATGGCGGTGAAGACCCCGGCGCACATGGAACAAACGGCACGGAAGAGAAAAAAGTAGTATTTGCGATTGCCAAAAGACTAGCAAAACTCATCAACGCACAACCTGACATGAAAGCCGTCATGGTGCGTAAAGGTGATTACTACGTCGGTCTTAGAAAAAGAATGCAAATTGCCAGAGCCGCTAAGGCAGATTTATTCATCTCCATTCATGCCGATGCGTTTCAAGACACCACCGTTAAAGGCTCATCGGTTTATGTACTGTCTC
>NQJH01000119.1 GCA_002256685.1 Methylococcaceae bacterium NSP1-2
CAGTGCATTCAATATCACCAGCGGAATTAATTTTTCGGGGAAATGAAAGTGACCGTAATTATTGGAGCAATTAGTCACCAACACGGGAAGCCCATAAGTACGATGCCATGCGCGAACAATATGATCTGAACTGGCTTTAGACGCGGAATACGGTGAGCTAGGCGCGTAAGGGGTTTCTTCAGTAAACAAGCTATGTTCATCTTCTAAATCACCATACACTTCATCGGTAGAAATGTGGTGAAAACGAAATCCTGCTTTTTTAGCTTCGGGTAAGGCTTGCCAATAACCACGCGCGGCTTCAACTAAAGTATAAGTACCGATAATATTGGTTTCAATAAATGCTGCAGGGCCATCAATGGAACGGTCTACATGCGATTCTGCCGCTAAGTGCATGATGGCATCAGGCTTTTGGCGCGTCACAAATATCCGCCTGTTCAAAGGCATAGCGTGGATTGGATTCTATGGATTTAAGGGATTCCAGATTACCCGCATAAGTGAGTTTATCGACATTAACGACGCTGTGTTCGGTTTCGTTAAGCAAATAACGAACTAGCGCGGAGCCTATAAAACCCGCGCCGCCAGTGATTAAAATTTTCATGATTTTTTGTTATAAAGAATAAATGGATAAATAGAAACTTTGAGAGCTATTGCGTGAGCCATTAAAGCAGGGTGCGAATAATAACATTATTAGTTAAGTTACTTAAAGTGGTGGTTGTTTTTCACCTGTTAGCCTAATCTGCACATTGTCGCCAACGGTCAACGTACCGCTTTGATTGTGAATGGCATTTTGCCCAAAATACACTTTGTTTTGCCATTTTCGAAGACGGTTGAGTGTCGTCAGTGGTTCTTTACCCGTTTGTGCGGTATCAGGGTCAATGGTAGGAACAGCACAGCGTGAGCAAGGTTTAGGGAGTCTAAAATCAATGTCACCAATGCGAATTTCGCGCCAACTGTCTTCCGCGTAACTGGGGCAATCGGCAATGACTAAGTTAGGGCGAAAACGATTCATGGTTAGATTAAGCTGCATGGCTTGATTTAATGACACCAATGAATTTTCTGAAATCAGCAAAAATGGAAAACCATCGGCAAAAGCAACGTGGTCTGAAGTTTGCGCATAACGGTTATCGACGATGCGATTGATTTCAGTGGGTAGATAAACCAATCGGCAGTCTACCGCCAAAAAATTACTAAACCAACCATCCACTTCCCGCGATACGCTACGCGCAGCGCATTGATCGTGCCAGATGGTGCTAACAATCACGTCGCCATCAGTGGGTACCAAAGGCAGTACGAGGTCATGCCGTGCTAATTAACGCCATTTTTGGTAAGCGGCGTTGGCTTAAAAATTGCCCTTGATTATCAATCAGCATCCATTTTCTATCGTATTGAAAACCGGTTTTCGTGACTTGCCACTGGGTTAAGTGAATGCCCGCTAGTGACTTTACGGGGTAGATGATAATGTCGCTTAAGGTGTAAGAAATCATTTGAAAACTAAGTTACGTTGCGTATCTAATAAATGGTCACTGAGTTCTCGATTGTCACTATCAAATTTTATACCATATTGATAAGGTGCTGTGTTTGATCGATAGACAATGGTAGCGTGTATTTTGAAGGTTGTATTCGAGTGAAACCTAAGATTTAGAATGACTCTTTTACGAAGAGTAATGTATTGCATACTTGAAAACGAGATGCCTCGACCAGTAATGTCATTTAAGGTAACAAAATCAATGAAAATCTCTTTGCCAAAACTAATCGCGGTTGTTTCACAGAGTGCGACAGCAATATCATCCCTGACATAACGAGTGGCTATGCGTTTATTGTTACTAGACGGAATTAACACATTAACATCAGATAATCCGTCATCTTCGTCCAAATCAAACGTGGATTGATTATCGGACGCTTCGGTTTTATCTTCAATGTTAGGCATAATGTTAAATAACCCTATGTTAATTTTTAAACAGCTTGATAGTTTGTACAAAAGTACCATAGTAGGGCAACTGATTAAAGGTTTTTAACCACGATTACTTTGGTATTACTAATAAGGCGAATCTATTTGAGCATCTGTGCTTTTGTTTTCCCTAAAGTGTCGCTGGACAGATATAATTAACCGCTTACAAAAATCCCCGTTAATTATTGCTATGCAATTAGAACCAAGCACTGCCGTTTATAGTTGGAAAACCATCTATAAAATTGCTTTAGAACATAAAAAACAACTGGTTTACGCGCATTTATTGGCGATTTTAGCCACCATCGCCAGTGTACCCGTGCCGTTGTTGATGCCGTTACTTGTCGATGAGGTGTTATTAAAAAAGCCTAGCACCGTTATTCATACTATCAACTTAGTCACGCCTGCTGAATATCAGTTACCGGTGTTGTATATTGCTGTGGTGCTGGTCATAAGCCTTATTTTACGCATTATCGCCATTATTTTTAACATTATTCAATCACGGCAATTTTGTATTATTTCTAAAGACATTGTATTTCGCCTGCGTAGCAAGCTGATTGGGCATTTACAAACGATTTCCATGTCTGAATATGAAAGCCTAGGTACGGGAACGGTAGTCACGCATTTAGTCACTGACCTTGATACCATTGATAATTTTATTGGCTCCACCGTTAGCAAGCTGTTAGTCGCCAGTTTAACGGTGATCGGTACGGCGGTGATTCTGCTGTGGATGCACTGGCAATTAGGCTTGTTTATTTTACTGTTAAATCCGGTGGTAATTTATTTCACCCGTGCAGTCGGTTCGCGGGTTAAAAATCTTAAGGCACAAGAAAATTCAGCCTATGAAGTGTTTCAACAAGCCTTGACCGAAACCCTAGAAGCCATTCAGCAAATTCGCGCCAGTAACCGCGAACAACATTATTGTCAGCAGCTAATAGCCTCTGCGCTCACGGTTAAAGAAAATTCTATTGCCTTTGCTTGGAAAAGTGATGCCGCAAACCGCTTGAGTTTTTTGGTGTTTTTGTTTGGCTTTGATGTGTTTCGTGCGTGTGCCATGTTAATGGTATTTTATTCGGATTTAACCATTGGCGAAATGCTGGCTGTATTTGGTTATCTGTGGTTTATGATGGCACCCGTGCAGGAAATTCTCAGCATTCAATATGCGTTTTACGCGGCGAAAGCGGCGTTAATCCGTATTAATCGGCTCAATGAGTTGCAACAAGAACCGCATTATCCACACTTGGAAAATCCATTTTTAGATAAAAAAACCGTTGCGGTGCGAGTGGAAAATCTGCATTTTAGTTACGGTGAGGAAAAAATTCTTCACGGTATTAATCTGCACATTAAAGCCGGTGAAAAAGTTGCGTTAGTGGGTGCCAGTGGTGGCGGCAAATCGACGTTAATACAAACGCTAATCGGTTTATACCCTGCCAGTTCTGGGCAAATTTATTTTAATGAAGTCGCTATTGACCGTATTGGCTTAGAAGTGGTGCGTGAACATGTGGTGACGGTCTTGCAACATCCCGTCTTGTTTAACGATACGCTACGCGCTAATCTCACCTTAGGAAAATTAGCGACTGACGCACAGCTTTGGAATGCGTTAACCATCGCGCAATTGGGTGATGTGGTCGGCGATTTAGCACAGGGTTTGGATAGCATGGTTGGACGGCACGGTATGCGTTTATCGGGTGGTCAACGCCAACGCTTAGCGATTGCCCGAATGATAGTCGCAAATCCTAAAGTGGTGATTTTGGATGAAGCCACCTCAGCATTGGATACTGAAACAGAACACAAACTTCATGTGGCACTTAATGCCTTTCTAAAAGGTCGTACCACTATTATCATTGCCCACCGCCTCAGTGCGGTGAAACAAGCCGATCATGTTTATGTGTTTGAACAAGGAAAAATATGTGAACAAGGACGGCATGACACACTAATCAACCAAAATGGGCTTTATGCCAAACTGTATGGTGAATATCAATGACACAACCCTTATGACTGAACGCTACGATTTACATTGTCACTCAACTGCCTCCGATGGCGCGTTATCGCCCACTGCATTAGTACAACGCGCTCATCAAAATGGCGTGACCACACTGGCTTTAACCGATCATGACACCACGATGGGACTTGCCGAAGCGCGTGCCTGTGCAGACACACTGGACATACGCTTAATCAATGGCATCGAATTATCTGCCAGTTGGCAAAACAAATGCCTGCATATTATTGGCTTGGGCATAGACCCCAATTACGCGCCCTTAGCCAATGCCACCCAACAATTACAAGCAACCCGCCTTGAACGTGCGGCAAAAATTGCTGAAAAATTAGAAAAAAAACGCATTATGGGTGCGTTTGAAGCTGTTAAAAAAGCCGCAGGGGAGGGCATGATTACTCGCAGTCATTTTGCCGATTTTTTGCTGTCACAGTTTCACGTTTCTACGCAACAAGAAGCCTTTGACCGTTATTTGGGCAAAGGTAAGCCCGCTTATGTTAACGCCGTATGGGCAGAGATGGCAGTCGCTATTGATTGGATTACTGAAGCAGGCGGTGTTGCTGTATTGGCTCACCCATTACGTTATAACTTAACCGCTAACTGGATTAAACGCTTACTGGCTGCCTTCAAAGACGCAGGCGGGCAGGGCATAGAAGTCGTAACGGGCAGAAATAACCCCGATGAAATAAAATTAATCACTGGCTATGCCAATCGTTTTGAATTGGCGGGTTCAGTCGGTTCTGACTTTCATAATCCTACCAATCCTTGGTTAGAACTCGGTAGACTCGCGCCTTTACCCGATAGCGTTCAACCTGTTTGGGAACTATTGAAATTTCAGACCTCGACCGTTTTAAAAACGGTCGAGGTCTAATTATCGTATCTTTCGTGGACAGTCCTTGTTTGTCTCTAGCTATTATTTCGGTGATAATCGCCACGCACTTTACCCCACACAGTGAGATTTAATGTGAACAATGCCATACGCCTACAATACCTTGCCGCAATGGGCATTAATGTCTGGCTACCTAGAGTAGTTTCCGCTGTGGAACACGCATTGCCAACCGCTATGACTGAGCCTGACATCTTAATGACGACCAATCCTATAGAAGACGAGCAGGTACACCCAACTCTAGCTAATTCTAATGATTGGGATATTTTAAAATCTGAAGTACAAAACTGCACCTTGTGCGCTTTATGTAACAGCCGCACCCAAACTGTATTCGGCACGGGTAATCAACGCGCTGATTGGCTAATCATCGGCGAAGCTCCGGGTGAACAAGAAGATAAACAAGGGCAACCCTTTGTCGGTGTTGCGGGGCAGTTGCTCACTGAAATGTTACGCGCTATCGGTCTTAGTCGTGAAGAAGTGTTTATTACCAATATACTAAAATGTAGACCGCCCAATAACCGTGATCCCCATGTAGACGAAATAAAACACTGTAAAGACTATCTACAGCGGCAACAACAGCTCATTAAACCAAAAATTATTCTGGCAGTCGGACGCATAGCTGCGCAGACTTTATTAGAAACCAATGACCCGTTAGCCAAGCTCAGAGGTAAAGTGCATACCCTCAACAATACGCCGATGGTGGTCGTTTATCACCCCGCGTATTTACTCCGTTCCTTGCCAGAAAAACGCAAAGCATGGCAAGATTTACAATTAGCCAAACAAACCGTTATAGCGATGGAAAATAAAATATGCGTGGATTAGTAGATAAAATAAAGGACTTAATAATGTATGATGCTGACAAAGAATTTTATGCCAAAATATTTCCCGATTCCGTGACTAAAAAAGACCTTATGCGCATTCGCACTATGACCCACGCCGATTTAACGGCTGTGATGGACATTGAACTAAAAAATTATGCCTTTCCTTGGAGTGAAGACATTTTTAGAGACTGTTTTAAAGCAGGTTATCGGTGTTGGGTGTGTGAAGCGCAGGGCAAAGTATTAGGCTATAGCCTATTGTCATTAGCCGTGGGTGAGGCGCATATTCTCAATATTTCTGTAGACCCTGCCGAACAAAAACAAGGCATTGGGCGCAAGATGATGGAAAACGCGATAGATTATGCCAGAGGACGCGCCGAAACGGTTTTCTTAGAAGTCAGACCTTCCAACACCGCCGCTATCGCCCTGTATGAAGATTTAGGTTTCAACGAAATCGGTATTAGAAAAGGCTATTATCCCGCTGAAAATGGTCGTGAAGATGCCATTATGTTGGCATTGCAATTGTTCTAATTTTTCTGGTGATGACACATCAGGTGCATGATTTAACCCTATTTGTGCGTGAACCGCTAGGTTATTCTACAACTTAATTAATCAATCATGATTGAACCTGTCGCGTTAAAAGATTTTTTTATCACCTTTTTTTCATCCGCTTTAATCATTATGGCAGGTGCGAGTTATGCACTGTTGTTTGCGTGGTCAAAAGTGAATGCAAACCCGCGTATTAAAATCGCTGCTTATTTATCCTATTTGGTGTTGCTGGTTTCTGTTGCGGTATTGAGCAATGCAGCCAACTTCTCAGGTTATTGGCTCACGCTGTCTGGTGTGATGGTCGTCGGCTATTTTTTTGCACCCATAGGCATTTGGCATTTATGCGTGAAAACTCATGCCGACATAATAACTACCGAGGAGGAGAAATGAACGAAACACCCTTATGGGCAACAGAATCATTTTGGAAAAAAACCGCGATTTGGGTCACTGCTGGCTCATTTATCGTCTTAGTTTTTTTAACAATGGATTCATTGAGCCAAACGAAAGCAGGCGGTAAGCGGGTTCCTGCGTACAGCGTCATTAACAAAAAAATCGATTATGTGTATCAAAAAGACCTGCATAAATCCATGCCCGTCATTGGTGACACTGAATTATTATTTGGTAAAGAATACACCGAAGCCGAAGCGGAACAGTTAGTTGCGCTAGGCAAAAAAACCACCCAAGCGAAAAACTGTATGAATTGCCATACGCTGTTAGGTAATGGGGCTTATTTTGCCCCCGATTTAACCAAAGCTTATTTGGATAAAGGCTGGATTAATAAGGAAGTCCGCGACGAGTTGATGGTTAAATTTTTAATGGATCCTGAAAAGAATGCGCGTACTTTTGGCAGCAATCGCAAAATGCCTAATTTGGACATCACCGCAGAAGAAGCGAAAGGCGTAGTGGCATTTTTAAAATGGATGTCGAGTATTGATACCAACGGCTTTCCTTATAACTTCAAAACCATTAATGCGGAGGATTGAGCATGAACGCAAAAGAATTATGTGCAGTATCTTGCGCTA
>NQJH01000348.1 GCA_002256685.1 Methylococcaceae bacterium NSP1-2
AGTCAGGAGGTCTTGTGGCCCCTGGAAGTCTGACGCTGCTGGCTTGGCAGATTTCCGATCGGTCTTAAGCGGCGCTCACACAGCGGACGGCACCGCGCGGCAACGCACGCAGCTTTCCGCGCGGCACCGTACGCTAACGTACGTTAACGCGCGTTAACGCGCGGTGCCGTACGTTAACGTGCGTTAACGCGCGGCGTCGTGCGTTAACGCATATGCAAATTAGGTTTAATTTATGCAAATAACTTATGAGAGCTGTGCTGTGCCGAGTAGGCATACCAGTATTGGATGGAATGATATTGGAATAACTTCAAGATAATAGTTGCTAATAGGAATTTAATAACAGAACATGATGTTGAACCTTGAAATAAATGATAGTTCAGAAATATGGATGTTGGAAGAAAACCATTTGACAATTGGATTCCATCCAAACTTCATGCTATGCCCGAATTTTACTCTTGCTCGACATACCCCGACCGATGCTAGTAATCATTTGTTATAGAAATAACATTAAAAATTTATTTGGTATAGGTCTTTGAGCGTTTTTAAACCTAGCACAGACACTAACTTCAGTCCATCATGTTTCCACATTCCCAATACTGTTACAACAGCCCGGTCCTCATTTGCCGTCCATTTGGTAGCAGGTTGAGTTCGCCTGAACATACAATACATGCCAGTAATTCAGCTTGGTCAAGGCTGATCCGCTAATAACCGGCAAATTGCTGCTGCCCAGCCTCGAATCTGTGACGCAGTGCCATCGTGGCACATAATCGGCGCAAATGATATGTTTTCTGTGTTTTGCCAACTTACATAAATAATAAAGTAATTGGTCTACAATTTTTGAAATATCGTTATCGAAATCATTCGAACAACAATATAAAATGCTTGTGAACACTCACATTTAAAGGATATTTATCATATTGCCAAACGCTACTTATTTCACTGTACAATTGTGTACCTAATAGACTTGTTGAATTCTCTCATTCCAGTTTTTTTCCTACTAGTAAGACACTGCCTGTGGTACGTTCTCATTGCCAGTTTCTTTCTATGCCCAAGACTCACGTGTTCTCAACATCCTATCCACGCTATGACTTGACAGTCAGTACTCAGTAGGCCTTTGGACTACCGGCGTCGATCTTTTCCACGGTTGGTTTAGGACGCCATTCGAACGCCGCATGTTTGTCCATGTGACGTCGGCAAATCATCAGATGCCGAGGGAGCTATAGGCCTACATTTGTTATTGCAAACTCTTAACTCTTCATTGTGCTCCCTGACATAAAAGTCGGTGGTAATCTTAACAAGGCCTACGCTTATAGGGCCTATATTTCGGGAATGCGAATTTTTACGGAAAAAAATGAAATTCGCAATTTCTTACCAATTTTGAAACTTACAAAGAATTTCTTCTTTTTTGCTTTTTAAACAAGCAACTGTAAAAAATCAACTTGATACAGCAAAGCCATCAAAACAGTCTATCATCACTTGCTAACCCAGGGATCCTTTTCATCTTGGGTCACCGATCCAGATTGTGTTCGGAATGCAGTGTCTGTGAACTGTGAAGATTAGTCAAAGGTTTATCCACATTCACTGACACTCTTAATTATTATTAAACCTGTTTATTGATCAACAGACCTAAATACATAAATCATAGGCCTACATAGGTATTCAGTGGCCAATTTATTACCTGATGCACACTTATTGTTTGATTACTGATTAGTGCAATCATTGACACTCTAAAAGGCCAATGTCGTCACATGACAATGACGGTTTACTAACTTGTTCGCTTATTAAAATATTAATGCTATAAACAACTACTCTAATTAGCCTACTGTATGTGTTATTGGTCATTAATATTCATGAGATAGAAACGTGACGCCATTGGTCGGCGCAATGCGGTGACGTCCGTTGCCGCGCGGCACCGCACGGTGAACTGCGGCAGACTGCGGCAAAAATGACGGATTCTACCGTTCTAATCGAACTCAACTCGATTAGAACGGCAAGTACCGTGCGGCAACGTACGTCACCGCTCGCGGTGTGAGTGCTCTGATTGAAATAAGTGAGTTCGATTAGAGCGGTGACGCGCGGTGCCGCGCGGCAACGTACGGTGACGTACGGCACCGCGCGGCAACGCGCGTTGCCGTCCGCTGTGTGAGCGCCGCTTTAGTCTGTTGTGAGGTCACTATTTCAATGTACCGACATTACCTCG
>NQJH01000120.1 GCA_002256685.1 Methylococcaceae bacterium NSP1-2
CGCCAAACGCTGTGGGCATGGTAGATAGCCGTAATTCAATTTCTTTTTTCTGTGCACTTTGAGTTTTAATACGCCCATCTTGTGGCAGACGTTTTTCGATAATATTCATGCGACCCAAAATTTTTAGCCGACTCATCACCGCACCCATAATCGCGGCAGGTAGTTGATAGACATTGTGCAATATACCGTCGATTCTAAAGCGCACATGACCTTGTTTACGGCGTGGTTCGATATGAATATCACTGGCGCGTAAATCAAACGCGTACTGCAATAACCAGTTGACTAGATTAACAATGTGTTGATTATTGGCATCAAGATCACTGGCTTTGCCCAGCTCAATTAACTGTTCAAAATTGTAAATATTACTGCCGGTCTTACTCGTAGAATTGTCGGTCGCGCCTTTTAACGATTTAGCAAAGGCGTAAAATTCGCCTAAATAACGGGTAATTTCATCAGGATTGGCAAAAACCCGCTTGATTTGCCCTGATTGAATTTTAGCTAAATCAATTTCCCAACTGCGAACGAATGGCTCGGCGGTGGCAATCACCACTTCCTCTTTACTGACCCGAATCGGTAGAATTTTATAGTTTGACGCATAAGCGTGGCTGTAAATTAAGGTCACGGCGGCGACATCAATTTTTAATGGATCAATGTAGTAATACGGCAAATCGATTTTTTTTGCCAGCCATCGGGTTAACTCTTCCAACGTAAACGGTTTGCCAAACTGAGTTTGATCGGTAACACCGCATTCAATCAATACGTTTAATGGGTGCTTATTTTGGCTTTTTGAAATAGAGCCATAGTGCAGACATTTTTCGTAATCGCCAGCGGAAATTAAATTGTCTTCTTGCAACCAATGCAGCACTTGATGAATGCTTAATTTTGCGTCTTTTTGCTGATTGGCACTGTCTGAATTATTGAGCATCGTCTATGAATCGTTGTTGATGGGTGTATTATGGTTTTGATGTTATATCCGTTTACTGAGCTTTGGCTAGCGGTTAATTCCAAACAAAAGAGGGTTTATGAGTAGTTCTAATGAAACAAACAAAATCGATGTCACTTCGACAGAAATTTTAAATATTGAATCCTATATTCAAAAGAAAAATACTGCCGTATTAACGATTATGTTTACCGACATAAAAGGCTTTACTGAGCTGACCGAACAAAAAGGCGAACAGTATGCGACACAGTTTAGAAGCCATCACGATGCTATTCTAACGCAAGTCATTGAAGAAGAGGGTGCAGGTCTCATCATTAAATTTATTGGTGATGCGGTGATGGCGGTTTTTTCTGAACCCAGTATTGCGGTGGAACGGGCGTTAAAAATTCAGCAACGCTTAGACGAATTTAATGCCTCTCAACAAGAATTCGCGCCAATAAACGTGCGGATTGGATTACACATGGGGCAGGTTTCTATCGCTAATGCCTTGCAAGCCGATGTGTTTGGACGACACGTCAATAGAGCCGCCAGAATCGAAAGCTTAGCCGATGGCGGACAAATTTATTTAAGTTACTCGGTGTTTGTACTGTGGCAAAATCATGGGCGTTATTACTTAAAAGGCATAGAGGAAGCAATTGAAATTTATGAAGTCATTGATCGTAAAAAAGGTAACCCTAAACCGCCGCTACACGGGCATAAACAACGGGTCGTTTCTAAGTTAGCCGTTGGCATCTTATTAATGCTAGTCACCTTCTCTATCGCTACGCTAGCGGCTATTTTTTATTATAAAAAAACCGATGTGTATTTTGTGCGTTTTTATCCTGAGGCGATGTATCTGGATAATTCACAGCCTATTGCCTTGGCAGGACAAAAAACCGATTCATCCAGACAAGTATTAACCAACTTTAAACACGGTAACCATATTGTGCATTATGAAGTCACGCATTCTGAGCGTTATTATGCGGATATAACTGTTGATTATGGCGTTAATAGCATCGAATTAAAATTTAAAGACCTGCGCTTACCTAGCCTAAAAAAATTCGTTTCAGCACTGGCAAAAGAAAGTAGTTTATCCGCAAAAGAAAATTTTAATTATCAACTCTATGGCTATAACGGCGAAAAAATCCCTGTTACTGGTGAAATAAGCCTACAAATAACCAGCTACCCTGATGACAAAGACAGCGATTTAATTCATGACCAGTATGCAGGTTCATTGAAAATAAATGATAAAGTTTACCCTATTGCCCAGCAAGCATTTACGCATAAACGTTCCGACCCCGCAGCACAACGCATTGAACCCGTTCTAATCTACCAAGATGACTACCACGCTTATTATTATAAATATTACGCCGTTCAAACTACTTTTGATGTTGAGATTTATGCGGTGTTTAAGCCTGTAATTAATTAACTATACAGACGTTGCAGTGCAACGTCTCTACTTGGATAATCCGCGTTCCAGCCATTGCAATAACAGCGCGACCCCTGTTTTAAAATGGGGTGTCGCTGTTATTACCCAACCATTCAATAGTCGCCACAAAACTAAGCCGAATTGATAAGCCTGTTGTTGAGCACGGTAAGCAAATGGACGCAAAGCGGCAAAATTGACCACTCTATCTTGAACCTTTCCGTGTCGATACAGCCAATGTAATACACCGCTGACATAAAGAAAACACAACGCCAAACCTGTGAAAAACCAAACGAATCGACCTGTCGCGCCCAAGGCTTCACCGGTATGTAACGGCCATAGCCATTCCAAAATTTTTTCGCCAGTCGCAAATTTGGCAGGATTACGGACTTCTTTGATTTGCCCACTCCAACGATCCACCCACACCGTAGTGAACGGATGGCGATGATTGATTTCACTGGGCTGGCGTAAGTTGATACGGTAAATACCGGTATCGCCTGCGGGCGTAGTGACACGTCTGAGTTCTGCACGAGGAAACGCACTTCTGGCAATAAATTCTGCGGATTCTAAGCCCGTTGGGTGATTATTAGGCTGGGCAGTACTGATAATGACGCGCCCTGTTTCACCGTGTTCCATACCCGATGCACCGAATAAAGTTTCCAATATTTGAGGATAACTCAATTGTACCCCAGTGAATGCCAACACTAATAACATCGGTGCAATGAATAGCCCCATTAATCGATGTAAATCAAACAGTAAGCGCATGAGTCCGGCATTATGTCGAACGGTTAATGCTTGCCAAAATTGACGCGCATCTGACCACCACAAATACACACCCGTACTGACCGATACCAACAGTAATCCCCCAAACACACCGATAAGTATCCAACCAAATCGATCCAGCCGCAGTTGAGTATGCAAATCCAATACCCAAGTGGTGAATGTCTGCCCCCAATAGCGACTGCTCACTACTTCGGCAGTGTAAGGATTGACTGACACCATCAGCGGCGCGTACAGCTCAAAAAAAGTTTCGCTGGGTTTGTCGTACCACGCCGTCATCATACTGTGCGGGGTGCTGGGCATTTCTAGCGTCCACGCCCCGTGCTGGTCTGGATGCGTGGCTTGCACCGCTGCCATGATTTTATCCAGCGATAGACGTTTACCTTGCGGATTTTCAATCACTAACTGCGGATTTAAAAATTCGTCTATCGCTTCGCGGTAAACGCTAACACTACCCGTTAAACCAATCAGGGCGAAAAAAAATCCCACGATGAGTGCTAAATACAGGTGAATTTTTAACCAAGTGGCACGTTGTAATGCTATTTTCATGAGGTTATTCGTGTGTGAAAAAAAACCGCCATGATTTGCAAAATGGCGGTTTTTAATTTTGAGCGGAGACAATGAACCTTAGTGAGGCGCGTAATGTGATTCGATATAACGTTGGACGACTTCTTGAAATTCTTCGGCAATACGGTCGCCTTTCAGCGTCACGGTTTTTTCGCCGTCTTCATAGACAGGGGCAACGGGTGATTCGCCTGTTCCCGGTAAACTAATACCAATATTGGCACTTTTACTTTCACCCGGACCATTGACCACGCAACCCATCACCGCAATTTCCATTGTTTCTACACCCGGATATTGCGTGCGCCACACTGGCATTTGATCGCGTAAATAAGTTTGAATATCCATTGCCAATTTTTGGAAATAATCGCTAGTCGTGCGACCACAACCGGGGCAGGAAATAACCATCGGCGTAAAGGAACGAAAGCCCATTGTTTGCAAAATTTCTTGCCCGACGATGACTTCTTGGGTTCTCGATGCACCGGGTTCGGGTGTTAAAGAAATCCGAATAGTGTCGCCTATGCCTTGCTGCATTAACACGGACAACGCCGCCGCAGAAGACACAATCCCTTTAGAACCCATGCCCGCTTCGGTTAAGCCTAAG
This sequence comes from Methylococcaceae bacterium NSP1-2, assembly GCA_002256685.1. Lineage (GTDB taxonomy): Bacteria > Pseudomonadota > Gammaproteobacteria > Methylococcales > Methylomonadaceae > UBA4132. Next base: position 4,291 of record NQJH01000120.1, read on the forward strand.
TGCAAGGCATAATCACAACGGCTGGATAAATCTTGATAAATAGCAATTAATTCTTGTACGTTGCTGATTTTGCAGGACAGAATGATTTTATTTTTGCTTAAACCAATTTCTTCAGCTTTTGCCGCGCTTTCTAATGCCGATAATACGATAGCTTTGCGGGTGACAGCGGCTAACGGTTCGGGTGTTTTCAAGCTACGATTTTCATCTAATAAGCGCGTTAAGACCGCTTGATCCAAACTGCCGCCGTTCACGCCAATACGCACCGGTTTATCGTACTGACAAGCAAATTCAACCATTTGTTGAAACTGTGGATCGCGGCTTTTGCCCCGTCCGACATTACCCGGATTGATACGGTATTTATCTAACGCTGCCGCGCAATCGGGATATTTTTCCAGCAATTTATGCCCGTTAAAATGAAAGTCCCCGACGATAGGCACGGTACAGTCTTTCTGAATAAGTTGATTTTTAATCTCCGCCACCGCACTGGCTGCTTCTTCAGAATTAACGGTGATACGCACTAATTCAGAACCAGCAGTCGCCAATTCAATAATTTGCTTAACAGTGGCGGTGACATTAACGGTGTCGGTATTAGTCATGGATTGCACCACGATAGGTGCGCCGCCGCCGACTTTAACATTGCCGACCATGACACCATGGGTAATTTTTCTGATACTGATAGACATATAATCACTTTTGAAAACGAAAAGAATTTGCCGATTATACGCTATCGCAGAGATAAAAGTAGGGTGGGTCGTTCTGTCTGCTAATTCATTTTCCTTACTGAAAAGTAAGGAAATTCATTGTCAAAACTTATCTCTTGATATTTTTCGAAATACATTTACACTACTAAAGTATCGATTCGATATTACTTTAGGAGTCAAACCATGAAAATACATTTACAAACTTTGCTTGCTGTTTCTGTCACTGCGACTGCTCTTATTGTCGGTAATGCGTGGGCGGAAACCAAAGCTGACTATTTATCGATTAAAAAGACTGAAGTTGAAGTAAAAAGCAGTGGTGAGCAAAAAAAATTAGAATTAGAAGTTGAAACCCAAGCGACTATTCCTGTTGATGGTAAATCAGGTGCTTTTGGTTATGCGTTTTTAACGGATGGAGGCAATAATGCACTAGTTGCCGTGACCCATTTGCCTATAGACGATAGCTCACACGAAAATCCAAGCAGTGGTTTTCACACGCACGTTCTTGATTTAATGCCGCCGACTAAAGCGTGTGAGGGTGCTAATTTTGAAGTTGATTTGGTAAATTCTGCTAAAAATACGGCGTTTGATGCCGATTACACTTGGAAAGTAGAAGGGAATGAACTGTCTATTAAAAATGTACCTGTGGCGGATTTAGGCGATGCTGGCGTTGAAACCATCGCTGCGTTTACCTTAAAACCCTTATTAGATGAAAAAGGTAAGCCGAGTAATCTGTGCGTGACGGTGGTTGATAAAAATTAATATCAGAATAAAATACAGAGTAGGCGTGTGGAGCGCGTCTACTCATTTTCGTTCTGTAGTTCATTGTAAAATATTTAAACAGGATAATATTATGCAAACACAATTTTTTGCATACTTGTGTACTATTTGGTGCCAAAACAAAAAAACAGTCAGCTTCATCGTAGCACTTTTAATTTTACTTCTATTTGGCGATACCCTATTACCGCTAATCGGACATTGCCTACACCTTCTAATAGAAGTCGTTGAATCGGTACTTGAACATTTTCTCGAAGCAGCTTTTGGGCTGTCAGCGCGACAAGCACAACTCGTCCTGTTTTATAGTGCCTTTGCAATAGCAGCTTACTTATCATGGTATTTTGCACGCAAAGCGTATTTTACGGTACGACACTTAGTTCAAACACACTGGCGTTCAATTAAAACCAGCCCTTGGTTTAAACCATTGCTTATGTTTGGTGCATTAGGTGCAACTATTTATATTTTTTCCTGATTGGTAACTGTGCTTGAAGCTCAAGACTAAGCCGTGTTTTACGCGGTTGTTGTGAGTGTATTGGATAACTGACGTTAGTATTTGATGCTCCCAGAAGCGGCGTTGCCAAACGGTGCTTTTGCGGTGTTTGTGTTTGGCGGTCAGTCAGTCGATTTGATGTAGCGTGAGGTTGTTGAGGTAAAAACCATTCCATCCGAATACTTTTTAGTATGGTTGAAAAAACCACCGCAAACGGTTTATTTCAACCATTAGTCTTTTTCCATCTATGTCAACCTCTCCTCTAATTAAGTAAAGCACATTGATTTTATTCATATTTTTTGCAATGGCATTTATGGCATGGAAATAGCTTAATAGTTTGTAAGTTCATGTATTTAATCACATGAAACTATTGATAAATATATAACTTACATTTCTAGGAGTAGAAACCATGATAGTAGACATTATCCTTACGGGTGTTTTTGGGTTAGCTATTTTTTATGCGCATCTTTTTCTCAAAAATATGCCCACTGATGAATAAAGTTCACAAATAACGATGATTAACCAGCAGTTAAATCCTATTCTGACTCAAGGCGTTTAACTTAAAACGGGATAAACGCTGAACGTCCCCATTCAATAGGGCTTTTATTGTCACTATCGTAGTAAAAATCATGTCATCTATTCATATTACATTCAGCAAACGCTCGTTAATATTTAGTCTATATTGAGTTAAAACAAGTGTGACTTTATTAATGAATAAAAGAAGGTGGGTTAAATCTGGAGTCAAAAAGCTTTAGCTTTTTGCAATTCGCCAATAGCTAAAGCTACTGGACTCCATAATTTTCATCCTGATAGTCTGTTAAATAACAGATTTAACCCACTACCGAATAAAATACCGAAGCATTTGTTAGGGGCGGTTAAAGAAACTCTGAAATGTTTTATAAACATAGGTGGTAACGACAATGAAAGCAATAAATCAAAACAAAACGCCAGACGTTGACCTTGATAATAATTTTGATGCGCTTTGTCAGGGATTTGATGGTGAACACTTTTATGGTTTGGAATATATCCTTGAGGATTTCTTCCAAAGTACAAAGGTAAAACCCGCTGAGCCTGTCCAACAGTCTATCGATTGGTTTGGGCTGAATACCTAGCAAGAATTCGACGAACACTTATGATTTTGTAGGTTGGGGTTCGTACCTCACCCCAACCTACGAGCTGTACGGTTACGCACGCCGTTAGTAAGTAACATCATCACGAAAAGCCCCGCATTCCGCAAGCTCCATGCGAGCTTGCTTTTACAACATATCAATTTTTTTAACAAACGCCTCAACAGCAAACCAATTTTGATTGGGAATTCCTTCTTTCCGAGTCTCATACTTTTGAGATTTCCAACCATCTTGCTCTAAATCCTTTTTGAGTGGCTCTCCGTCAACTCCTGCTCGTCTCCCCATAAATTGATTTTTAAGCGTTTTCGCTTTAAAGGAGTCATAAATCCTTTGCCCTGTCATGTATTCTTCGTTATTTTCACCATAACTCGATTTAAAAGAAGATGCCAGTATTCCGTATGAATCCAAAGCAATTTTGAGTATGGTCATAAAATAATCGTCTTTTGCGACAGGTTCAAATAAGTCGCGAATCACCTCCCATGTAATAACACCGTCTTC
>NQJH01000349.1 GCA_002256685.1 Methylococcaceae bacterium NSP1-2
TACTAAATTGTTCCGGTGTTAATTTATCCAGCCACTGATTATCGTTAGTATGTTCTTTTGCTGTCATAGTTATACATTTTTTCCGCTGTTCAAATTATTCATTGTACGCGATGAAAACGGCTTCTCCAAAAGTTCGATAATTGGGGAGTTAAAGGTCATATTGCTGTTTTTTTAAACGGCATCGTCAGGTAGCTTAAGAGTGGATCAAAACTTCCTTTTTGTATTTCATATCGCGGTTATGAAACCTGCCATTCGGGTCTACTAATGACGTTTTTTTGTTTAAGCTTGTGCTATTCTAGGTTTAAAATTAAAACAACTTATTAAATTAATGGAAATATACCTTGTTGGCGGTGCAGTACGCGATAAATTACTTGGGTTTCCAGTCATAGAAAAAGACTGGGTAGTGATTGGTGAAACGCCTGAATCGATGGTGAAGGAGGGGTTTCGTCCTGTTGGAAAAGATTTTCCCGTATTTTTGCACCCTCAAAGCCATGATGAGTACGCACTGGCCAGAACAGAAAGAAAAACCGCGCCCGGCTATAAAGGTTTTGCAGTTCATGCGTCTCCGGATGTAAGCCTGGAACAGGATTTAATTCGGCGCGACTTGACCATCAATGCCATGGCAATGACACCACAGGGACAGCTTATTGATCCTTACGGCGGACAACAGGATTTGGAAAAGCGGATTTTTCGTCATATTTCACCCGCTTTCGCTGAAGACCCAGTACGAATCCTGCGTGTAGCACGTTTTTCGGCTCGGTACGGACATCTTGGTTTTACGCTCGCTGAAGAAACCAGGCAGTTAATGCAGTCCATGGTCGTAGCTGGAGAAGTCGATTACCTTGTGCCTGAGCGAGTATGGGCAGAATTATTTAAAGCCCTCAAGGAGCAAACGCCCTCGGCATTTTTTCATACCTTAAAAGACTGTACTGCACTGGAAAAAATCTTCCCTGAAATAAACTGCCTGTTTGGCGTTCCGCAACCGGAAAAACACCACCCGGAGATTGATACTGGTTTGCACAGTATGCTGTGTCTGGAACAAGCAGCGCAATTATCAGCTAGCCCTGAAGTAAGATTTGCGGCATTAGTTCACGATTTGGGCAAAGGTCTCACGCCAAAAGAACTTTGGCCACATCACTATGGTCACGAAAAAAATGGTCTGCACGCTCTGGAAAAGATGTGCGGCCGGTTGCGTGTGCCGAACGCATTTAAAGCACTGGCCATACACGTCATGCAATATCACACACATTGTCATAAAGCGTTTGAATTACGCGCTTCAACATTAACCGATGCGTTAGGCGTATTAGGCGCATTTAAAGCTAATAATACGCTGCATGAATTTTTATTGGCTTGCGAAGCGGATGCCAAAGGCCGAACAGGATTTGAACACACATCCTACCCTCAAGCCGAAATGATAAAGCTGGCGGCTAAAGCAGCAGCGTCTGCAGACACGTCTGTTATTCTGAACACCGAACTTGAAGGCGCGAAAATCGGTGAAGCGATTCGTCGCCTACGCATTAAAGCCGTGGCTGACGTTATCAATACCTACAAATCGTTGTAAAATAATTGTAACTTTTAACCTAACCCTGAACTAAAGCCCATGCCTTCCTTTGACATTATTTCTGAATTTGATGCACACGAAGTTAAAAACGCTATCGACCAGGCTAATAAAGAAGTTTCCACCCGTTTTGATTTTAAAGGCTCAAATTCGACTTTTGAACTGACTGAAGACAAGCTGGTTATGATTTCTGAATCAACTTTTCAGTTACAACAAATGTTTAGTGTTGTCTGTTCAAAACTTAGCCGACGCGGCGTGGATGTAGCCTGTATGGACGTAGGTGATGCTAAAGGCAGCGGTAAAATGATGCGTCAGGAAATTACTCTGAAACAAGGGCTGGATACACTGTTGGCGAAAAAAATCGTCAAATTGATTAAAGACAAAAAACTAAAAGTGCAAGCGTCGATTCAAGGGGATAAAGTCAGAGTAACCGGCAAAAAACGCGATGACCTGCAAGAGGTTATTCAAATGCTAAAAGACGAAAAATTGGAAATGCCGTTGCAATACGATAATTTCAGGGATTAGCTCACGCCCACACTATAGTTATTTATCGCTGTGGCGGGTTAGGCACTGGGTAAAAAGTTCGGCGAAGCTTTGGCTGATATTTTTTATAAAAACAGTTGAGTCCTCTGCATC
>NQJH01000121.1 GCA_002256685.1 Methylococcaceae bacterium NSP1-2
GGCGGACAAGTGAATTTACCGTTATTAGGTCGCTTAATCGTGCCTTCCAGATATGGGCAAAAATTCGCTACCGGCTATATATCAGAAGGCAGCGGCGATATGTTCGTGACCAATGGCATCGGTACTAGCATTTTACCGGTGAGATTCAGAGTGCCGCCAGAAATAGCGGTCGTTTCATTACACGCACCTTGATGAAAATAAAGTTTTTAATCATCACCTTATTTCTGTCGCCAGCGTGCGCTTCGGAATCCCAAAAGGTCGAACCAACGGTGGCAGGTGGTCAAGCAGTCTATGTAATAAGCCACGGTTGGCATACGGGTTTTATTATGCCCGCCAAGGCAATGCAGGACACTCTGCCTAAATTGCAACAACGGTTTATTGATACCCCTTACCTTGAAATTGGTTGGGGCGATAAAGGGTTTTATCAAACCAAAGAAATAACCACCGGCTTAACACTAAGAGCGATGTTTTGGTCAGCGGGGTCGGTTATTCATGCCGTCGCTGTGCCTGAAAATATTGAAGGTTATTTTCCACACAGCAAAATCGAGAAATTATGTCTGACTGATAAAGCCTATGCTTCACTGATCCAATTTATTGCAGATAGTTTTTACAGAACCAGTAACGGTGAAATAGTAGTGCTTAACAATGGCATATACGGCAATAGTCAGTTTTACCAAGGAGCGGGTAATTATCACCTATTGAATACTTGCAATAACTGGGTTGCTAAAGGCTTAGAAAGTGCAGGCATGGATATTTACCCCCGCTTTAAATTAACAGCGGGGAGTGTTATGGCTTATGTGAACAGTTATAAACAGGCTTTAATCAACGATTCCAGCAAACAATTAAAACCCTTTGCAAGGTTTGAATGTCAGTAAGATTAATGCTCCGCAACCGTTTGCCCGCGCCGATATTAAGCAAAAAATCCGTACAAATACATTACTTCATCTTCACCTGTTAAGGTGAATTTAACTTCCTCATCGGAAATTTCCACACTTAATGGGTAAAGCTCAGAAGCATTCTCAAAATAAGTTGAGGTGAGGTAAAAGTCATCGGCACCTTTTTGAATCAGCGTAGTTAAATACGCCTCGCTATCTTCATCGGGATCGATATTTTTTAACGTGAAAGTAACGCTTAGACCATCGGCGGCTACTTCAATAGGGGGGTCGGTTTGTTCGTATTCACAAACAATGTCTTCCTCTTCTTCTATGAACACATAAGTCATCGAAAAATAGTTAATTTGGCGAAAGTCGATCATCTCAAGATACCTCTAGCATATTTTGTAAGGCTTTCTTTGCTAAAGCGGCTTCCTTAGCAGGAACGGAAATTTGATTAATCACAAAACCTGCGGCTAGATTTTCCAATACCCACGCTAAATGTTGCGGATCAGTTCTAAACATGGTGGAACACATACACAAGGTTGGCGACATAAAATGTACGTTTTTACCTTGGGCTTTGCATTCTTCATGTAAGCGATTAACAAGATTTAATTCGGTGGCGACTAACCAGCGGGTATTAGGTTCGGCATCGCGAACGGTTTTTAAAATGTATTCCGTTGAGCCGACATAATCCGCTTTTTGACAGACTTCAAAACACGCTTCTGGATGCGCGATGACTTTAGTTTCTGGGTAGCGGGCTAAGAAATCATCAATTTGTTCGGGTTTAAAGACTTGATGAACGGAACAATAGCCATTCCACAAAATCATTTTGGCGTTGCGAATTTGTGCTTCCGTCAAGCCGCCCATCGGTTTATTAAAATCCCATATCACCATTTCTTCCAAAGGAATACCCATGCGATAGCCGGTATTGCGTCCTAAATGTTGATCGGGGAAAAAAAGCACTTTTTCGCGCTTAGAAAAACTCCATTCTAGGATTTTTTGCGCGTTCGATGAGGTGCAAACAATGCCTTCATGTTCACCGCAAAAAGCTTTTAAATCAGCGGCGGAATTGATATAAGTCACAGGGGTGACGGTATTTTCTACGTCAATAATTTGGGCGAGTTCTTGCCAGCATTTTTTTACTTTAATCAGATTTGCCATATCAGCCATCGAGCAACCTGCGGCTAAATCGGGCAGGATGGCGATTTGTTCAGGGCGGGACAAAATATCGGCGACTTCTGCCATAAAATGCACGCCGCAAAATACAATATATTCGGCTTCGGATTGTGCGGCATCTCTGGATAATTTTAGCGAATCACCTGAAAAATCGGCATGTTTAAACACTTCATCGCGTTGATAATGGTGTCCGAGTACCACGCAGCGACTGCCGAGTTTGGCTTTAGCAGCAATAATGCGTTCATCGCATTGTTCATCATCGAGTAGGGCGTAATCTTGTATTGGGAAAGTCATTTTATAAAGCTCAATGGAAAAGAAAAAAGGTTCAAAGCCGTCGCTTGGGCTGAGTAAAGCGAAGCCCGACAAAAAAGGAAGTGTCAACTGCTAGACTTTCCGACTAAAGATAAGTTAAGTCATGAAAAATGACAATCAGTTGATCGAAGTGCAACGATACCAGATTGCTGTTTTAAAACAAAAATAAAACTGCTACCTGAATAATGAACGGCTAAAAAACGACCATTATAGCTATTTTTGGCAGAAAAAAAGGGCGATTAAATCGCCCTTTTTTGCTTAGTGGGTTTACTTCTTGTCGTCTTTTTTGGCGGGCTTCACGGCGATGGTATCTTTATGTCTTGCTGTGGGTTCTTCCGTTTTAGCTGGCTCTTCGGTTTTAGCAGGTTCTGATGCTTTATCAGTAGCGATTGGCTTTCCTTCGGTCACTTTTTCAATAACAGCGGGGGCTTCTTGTCCATCTGCCGCTTTTTCTGCGGCTACAGGTGCTTCACCCGTTGCTGCTTTATCATCTACCTTTGGTTTTTCATCGACCAGTGGGACTAAAATTTCCACTTTCGCTTGTTTACGCATCTCTTCGACCATTTTTTGGACTTTTTTGCGCTCTAACATAGGCTTTAACTGTTCTTTGACCGCATCAAAAGGCGGTGGCGTTTGTGCGCGTGAATCTTCTCTTAAAATGATGTGATAGCCAAACTGAGTTTTGACGGGCGTTTTAGAGTATTTGCCTTTTTCTAATTTTGCGACCGCTTCAGAGAAAGGTTCAACCATTTGTCCTGCGGCAAACCAACCTAAGTCACCACCATTTTGTGACTCTTTAGCATCTAAAGAATGCTTGTTAGCTAAGTCGGCAAACTTGCCGCCTTTGTCCAATTCAGCAATCAATTTTTTGGCTTCTGCTTCATCTTTAACCAAAATGTGACTGGCTTTATATTCGGTCGCATTCGCTCCGCCTACTTTACTGTCATATTCTGCTTTGAGGTCTGCATCGGTAACAGGATTGGTTTTTAAAAAGTTTTGCAAATCAGCTTGGGTTAATAGCGTATTTTTAGCCGAATCAAGTTGAGTGATAACTTCAGGCGATTGATCCAGTTTCTTTTGCAACGCATCTTGAATCAATAATTGCCGTTGAATCAGTTCTTCGATCAATTTTTCTTTAGGAAAAGTTTGACCTTGACCGCGCACAGCAATTTCTTTTTCCAAATCAGTCAGTGTTGATTTAGCAATGTACTGTCCATTAACAACTGCAATGGCATCGGCTTTGTCAACAGCGGCAACGGGTGCAGACGTTGCAGGTGTAGAAGATGTGGCAGGTGTAGTACCACTGGTGGAACTAGGTGCTGTACCTTGATCACAGCCAGCGATGAGGGCAGTACCAGCAACTAGCAGAGAAATGAGCTTTTTTTTCATGAGTTGATTCCTTTGGTTTCTTCGGAGGGTGATAGAGCATTAATGCCTAGGGCATGAATTTGTTGTTTCATTAAGTCACCTAAGGCTTGGTAAATTAGTTGGTGACGTTGTACTAAATTTTTACCTTCAAAAGCCTCTGCAACGATAGTGACATAATAATGACCACCGCCACTACGCGCACCTGCATGACCTGCATGTGTCGCGCTGTCATCAAGAATTTCTAATGAGTCTGGTTTAAGAGCCTCAGTCAGTAAGCGTCTAATTAATTCGGTTGTCATTGGGGAAAGACCTTTTTAAATGGTTTAACAACGACTCTAGCGTAAACGCCAGCATCAATGTAAGGATCAGCGGCTGCCCATTGTTGTGCAGCCGCTAAATGAGTAAATTCTGCAACGATTAAGCTACCGGTAAAACCCGCCTCGCTTGGATTTTCGCTATCAATCGCAGGATGAGGTCCTGCTAATAGCAAACGTCCCTCATTTTGTAGTGCCTGTAATCGCTCAAGATGGGCAGGTCTTGCCGCTAGTCTTTTACTCAAACTGTCAGCGACATCTTCGCTAATAATGGCGTATAACATAAATTATTCCTTAGTTTCTGAGGGATCGGGAATGTATTTGTACAAATAAACCATTTGTAAAACAATAAACACCACCATCAGAGCAGGTGCGATAAAGGTTTTAAAATAAACCCAATCATCCGTTGAGTAGTGATACATAACATAGACATTAAGAAAGCCGACACTGATAAAAAAACTTGCCCACAGTAAATTCAAACGTTTCCAAATCACAGGGGGTAAGGTCATATTGTCCGACATCATGCGTTCGATAAACGGCTTTTTGCCAATAAATTGGCTACCTAAAAACACCAAACCGAACAACCATTCAATAATGGAAAATTTCCATTTAATAAACAAATCATCCTGAAAATACAGCGTTGCGCCACCCATTATCATCACCAATCCTAAGGTAACCCATTGCATGGTTTCTACTTTATGGTATCTAAACCAAGCAAAAGCCACTTGCAAAATAGTTGCTATCATCACCACCGCCGTGGCGACATAAATATCATAAAACTTAAACGCGATAAAAAATAACAGGATAGGGAAGAATTCTAAAAGTTGTTTCATAGTGATTTTAGTGTAGCGATGGGAAGCAGTGAATAGCTAGTAGTCAGCAGATTAAGATTGTTACATCATGAAGGCTGAATCGGGTTTTTTCAACGTGGGCGATGTGTTTAGTCAGCTAGTGAGTCGCTATTGTAAAATTTTTACCCGTTAATGTACATGATAGCCTTGGTGTTTCTGCTAGAATGCGCTGTTATTTTTGGAGAATCCTAATGGATAAGCAGACACAAACCGAACTAGAAGCCGCCGCCTTTAGACGCTTAGTCAGTCATTTACAACAACACACCGAAGTACAAAATATTGAGTTAATGGTTTTGGCAGATTTTTGTCGCAATTGTTTGGCTAAATGGCTAGTCGCTGCGGCTAAAGAACGAAATGCCGAACTGGATTATGAACAAGCCAGAGAAATGGTTTACGGTATGCCTTACAGCGAATGGAAAGATCAATTTCAACTCGAAGCGACTGAGGAACAGCTTGCCGCCTATCAGCGTAGGCAACAAGCGAAATCGTAGGTTGGGGTTATCTAAATACAAGTTATGTGTTCTAAATATGAAACCTGACATATACACAATTGAAGTGATAGGAAGTGGTTTTTTAGCTGTAATGGCAAAGCCAGTTTCAGGTGAATGGATTGAGGACGAGTTTCTTGGAATTGCCAAAGCGGGAATAAAACAAATAGTTTCACTTCTTGAGCTTCATGAAGAATATGAAGTTGGTCTGCAAAATGAACGTAAATTAGCAGAACACAATCACATGGAGTTTGTATCCTTTCCTATTCAAGATAGAGGCTTACCAAATTCTGTAAGCGAATTTAGCAAGGTTACGAAAAAACTTTATCATGAAATAGCAGATGGCAAAAATACTGTAATCCATTGCCGTGCGGGTATAGGTCGAACGGGAATAGTGGCTGCTGGAATTTTACTTCATGGTGGATTTAAACCAGATGAGGCATTCAGACATATTTCTGCAAAACGAGGCGTTCAAGTACCAGACACAGATGAACAACGAAACTGGGTATTATTAAATTATAATG
>NQJH01000122.1 GCA_002256685.1 Methylococcaceae bacterium NSP1-2
ACCAAATGATTTAGTCTTCGTAACACTGGGCTGTATGACCGAAGGCTCTAGTCTTGGCTCTATGAAAACACCTGCCGTTTTAAACTCAAAAGAATCAGGTGGTGCATGGAGTTTATGGGAAAACATGGCTAAAAATCGCCCTGAATTTGGACACCCTGCTGTTTTTGCCAATCATATTGAGCAGACCAAATGGCAATCGTTCACAGTGACGTTAAATGATTCTGCTTTCTTTCAGTTTATAGAAGACTTTACGGGTAATGAGGCGGGGACGGGTGGCTTGTTTACCTTGGTCGATTCAAATTGGTTTATGAGTATCGTGCTGGCACATCAGCCGCATTTCATTAACCAACCTGAAAACATTTTTGTATTTTGGGGTTATGGTTTATTTCCAGACAAAATGGGTAATTTCGTCAATAAACCCATGTCTGACTGTACTGGTGAGGAAATTCTAATTGAATTATTTCAGCACCTTAAATTGGGCGATAAGACACAGCCCATTATAGATTCAGCCATCTGTATACCGTGTCTTATGCCGTTTATCACCAGCCAATTTATGCCCAGAGTTAAAGGTGATAGACCTGAGGTAGTACCCGCTGGTGCGAAGAATTTCGCCTTTATCGGGCAGTTTTGCGAAATCCCCGATGATGTCGTTTTTACCGTTGAATACTCCATAAGATCAGCACTCATAGCGGTCTGCCAGCTTCTTAACCTCAAGAGAGAGATTCCACCTGTATTCAAGGGGCAGCATGATGTTGCCGTATTGTTCAATGCACTTAAAACCATGCACCGATAGCCAGAATCTATCTGATCGCTATCCGCACAATTCAAGATTGTTAATTTTTACGGTCGAGGAGTAGTTACCATGAAAAAATTATACTTAGCACTTATTCTCCCCTGCGTTTTGTTCAGCTTTCCCGTGCTTGCGGAACAATCTGGCATTCAGCCACAAACTCAAGGCGAAGTAACTTTTGTCAGTGGTGGCGTAGGCGGTGAAGAACAAAATGCCCTGCAAGCCATGAAGGCGGACTATAACTTGAACCTGTTATTTTCTGTGCAGGGAACAGGCGAGTATCTCAGTGATGTGAAAGTCACTATCACAGATACAAGCGGCAACGTTTTTTTAGAAACGGTTGCCGATGGACCTAAACTGTTCGCCAATCTGAAGGCGGGGCGTTATATCGTTACCGCTGATCAAAATGGGCGAGTGCAGCATAAAACAGCAACGGTAGGCGGTAACCATAGAACTTCACTGTCCTTCACTTGGCCTCAAGACTGAGCAATTAAAACTCAGTCGTTAGATTTTTTCATTATTTGGAGATTTACCCATGAAACATTTTATTAAATTTTTTTCCGCCTTTTTTTTAACCCTGACATTACTGACTGCGGCTGGTTGTGCATCAACCTCAAAGCAGGAAGGGACTGGCGAATATGTTGACGATAGCGTTGTGACTAGCAAAGTTAAGGCGGCTATTCTGAATGAACCTAGCTTAAGTTCTGCCGAGATCAATGTTGAAACCTTTAAAGGTGTCGTTCAACTCAGTGGCTTTGTTAATTCTAAAGCCGATATTGACAAAGCCGTTATAGTAACGCGTAGCGTTAGTGGCGTGATTTCTGTTAAAAATGACATGCGTCTTAAATAGGATAAATACCATGAATACCACAGACGAAGAGGAAACGACCATGAACACGACAGATAAAGTAGCCCAGTTTGCACATGAAACAGTGGATGCGGTTGCCGATGCGTCCCATCAGGCTAGAGCTGCGTTTGACGAAAAAAGCGATCAAATAATGAACGCTGAGCAGCAGTTGCTGAAAAATTGCCAAACGTATGTCCGTGAAAACCCAGTGACCTCATTGGGTCTTGCAGTCGCAGGCGGTTTTTTACTGAGCCGACTATTAAGTCGTTAAGGCGAGAGCATAGACCTTAACGGTTTGTTATCTCAATATCAAAACCACAGCAGAGAAACTTATTATGAACACAGCAGACAAAGTAGCGCATTTTGCACAAGATGCCGCTGATACCATTACCAGTGCAGGTCATCAAGCCAGAGAAGCGTTTGATGAAAGAAGTGAACAATTATTACATGCCGAACAACGCGCGGCGAAAAATTGCCGAAGTTATGTCCGTACCAACCCAGTGACATCATTAGGTATTGCAGCAGCGGCTGGCTTTTTGGTGGGTAGTTTGTTAGGCATAAGCCGTCGTTAAATAGCCGCCATCATGAAACCGAACGCAGCCAATGATGCCACGATTAAGCAAACTGCAACGCAGGACGAACCTATAGGTTCTAATGCGTTGGAAGAGGTTCAGTCGTTATGGCATGAACTGCGTGAACTACTTCATGCCCGTCTTCGGCTTGCCGCATTAGAAACGCGGCGGGCAGGCGAAAGCTTGGTGACTATGCTTATCGCAGGCGTGATGGTTGCCGTGTTACTGATTGGCGCGTGGCTGGGAATAATGGTTGCTGTTGTGCTGATGCTCATCGAGCAGGGCATGGTGGCAAGTACTGCCATACTGCTTGCTGTTGCAGTCAATTTACTGATTGCTTTGCTTCTTTGTGGCGTAATACGTCGCAAGAGTCATTATCTACAATTTCCTGCCCTACTCGGTAGTCTTGAACCAGTGCCACTAAAGGATAAATCATTATGACTCATTACTTTAAGCCTGCATCGATTAACGGACAAATCAAGGATACTGAGCAGCAAATACTAAACCATCAACACGCGGTTGATAGTCACACTAATGCGCTGGCTGGAAAAATACAGCAACAAATGGTTAAGCCTGCCAACTTACTACTGGCGGCTAGTATCGGTTTTATAGTGGGTGAACTGACTCAGAACCGCTGTCGCACGGCTGATAATCCACAAGCAGCGGAAACATCGCCGTTAAAAACCGCACTAAGCCTTATCGGTTCAGCGAGAACCTTATACGCCGCATTGCCCTTAGCCTTGATGATAAAGTCTTATTATCAAGCAGACGTACCTGAACAGCCTACGAGGGCGAATGATACAAAGAGAACAAAGGCGAGTCCGTGATTAACATTGACTGCTTACTTTTTCACTTTACAGGAGAATACTCATGAATCTTTCCATTGAACCCTTACTGTCGCTTGTCGTCGGGATATTAATTTTGATAGTGCCACGATTCCTAAATTATTTCGTGGCGGTGTATTTGATTGTCGTAGGAATTTTGGGACTCACTCACCACATGTAATATCCTTGAACGCAAGGATTAAAATCACACCGTTTTACAACGGTTTTCAGTTTCTCTAATCGGAGAGCAATCATGTCAATTGGCACAATTTTACTGGTAATTCTTATCCTGATGTTGATCGGGGCTTTTCCAACATGGCCGCATAGCCGTGACTGGGGTTATAGACCTTCTGGCGGTATCGGGCTGATACTTATCATTCTGTTAATTCTGCTCTTACTTTAACAGTTGCCAAGTTTTTATCGTTTCCGCGCTAAAGCGAGGGAACGATAACTAACGCTTATTCACCCAGTAAATGCCTGATAATAAAATAATGATCTTCAAACATTTTTTCAGGTTTCATATCGGCTAACGGCAACCAAAATGCCTTTTCCGCATCATCCGCACCTTTTACTTTAGGCAAATCTTCTGCCGCAGGTAATTCAATCAAAAACGCATGAGTAATGGTGCGACCGCGTGCAGAACGGTGCGGATCATCAAAGGTATGCTGGCGTTTAATACAACCGCGTAATACAGGGTCGGGGATTTTCAGCTTGGTTTCTTCGCGCAGTTCTCGAATACAGCCATCCTGTAAACGCTCGTATTGACTAATAAAACCACCCGGCAAAGCGGCTAAACCCTTACCCGGTCTGGCGCGACGTTTAACTAATAAAATATGCCCCGATTGAATCACCACCGCATCGACAGTCACAAACACAGGCGGATAGGGTACTGCTTGCCACTGCTTTTTATAATCTTCGATAAACTCATGTTCAGCGCGTATGGTGTCAAACGCCGTCTGGCTAAACTCAGTGGCAAAAAATTGTTGTGTGCCTTTGGGTGTTAAGGCATTAAAAATGCTATCACTGTGGGCAAAATTATCCTCGTGGTTAAAATACTGCTCACGCAAACCCGTCGCATTAAGACCGTCTAAATTATCGACTTCAATCGATTCCCATTGCGGAAACATTTTTAAATAAAACGAACTGTGATCTTTTGAATGACCAATTAACGCAATGCGCGGTATGTTATGCGGCATGGTATTCAACGCTTGCACCACGCCATTGATAATCGTCTGCACCGATAGCATCCAAATGGCATCGTTATACGGCGAATCCATCAACGGCAACACCGTGATTCTGTCCGCTTCTTGTTTAGTAAACGAATTTAAAATCATCGCCTTGCGTTCATTAAACGACCAAGGATTACGATGTGAGACGGGCAAATGTGCAGAGCCACACAACACAATGATTTTTTCAGCCCGTTGTAAACCTTGGCTGATAATGTGGTGATGACCGTTATGGTAAGGCTGAAAGCGACCAATAAAGACCGCAAATTGATACGTTTTCATAGCAAGGAATCCCCTTGGTTAATGTAAGCCTTGTCTATCAAGGCAGGTTTATTCTAGCACGCGTGTAGCGTATGGGTGTTATGTGTTTACGACGGTAGTTAGATCAACAACACGGTAAGGGTTTAGCCTATTACGCTAGCTGACTGTTGTGATTCGATTACACCTTACTGCGTTATCATAGCGTCTTCTTAAACCACTTAATGACAACTCAATAAAATTTTTCTATGAATAACAGTCATCCAAACAAACAACAAGAGTTTATTTGTCACTGTAGCAGAACAACGCGAGCAAAAATTGAGGCGTTGATTGCTAATGAGGTCAACACGATAGAAGAAATAGCCAATGCGACAGGGGCAATGACAGGGTGTGGGGCTTGTGAGGATTTAGTAGTGGAATTAATTGCTCAGGGTGAATGACAGTAAAGTATTCACTTGTTATCACGCGGCGGCGCATTGCTATAGCAGAAGCAGCATAAATTGATTCAAGCATAGAGTAGGTGCGAATTTATTCGTACTATGCGGATAAATCCGCACCTACAGCACGATAATAAACAGCTTTTTATCATGCCCAATAAAATCGCAATATGCACCAACTCTGCTACTGTAGACACTTTCAGTTTGCTTTTAACTTGTGTGCCGTAATTGGCAATGGTTTTATAACCTAAACACAGTTCATCGGCGATTTTGTGGGCGGTATAGCCTTTTGAGAGCAGTAAGAATACGTCAAATTCTCTGGCGGATAGGGATTCTATGATGGCTTTGTAATCATCACCGCTGGGCAAAGGTTCATTAGTTGAGGGTAATGTCTGTTTCAGTAGTGCGTGTTCAATGTACAGATTACCGGCGGCGACGCTTTGTATGGCTTCAATCAAAATATCAGGGTGGGCGTTTTTGCTGATATAACCTTTTGCACCTGCATTGATGGCGCGGTCGATATACACGCTTTCATCATGGACGCTGAATACCAGTATTTTGGCATTATTATCTCGATGACAGATTCGGCGGATAGCTTCCAGACCGCCGATACCTGACATGGATAAATCCATTACCATCACATCAGGTTGTAATTCATTGTATAACTGGCAGGCTTGTTCGCCGCGTTCGGCTTCGGCGATGACGTTAATGCTGTCTTCGGTGGCTAACAACATACGAAAGCCCGCGCGAACAATGGCGTGGTCGTCTACTAGAATAATATTTATCGGTGTATTCATGCGTGGGGAATGCTCGCGAATAGTGTCATGCCTTGTTGAGGGCGGCTTTGTAGGAGCAGTTCACCGCCTAAGCTGTTGATGCGTTCTTTCATGCCCAATAAGCCAAAGCCTGTTTTTTCACTGATTATGCAGCCTTGTCCATTGTCCGACACCGTTAATTGTAAGCCGTATCGGTCGATTGCTAGGCTGATATTGACATGGGTTGCTTTTGCATGACGGACAGTATTGGTTAAACATTCTTGCACGACTCTAAATAGTTGAATGGCGATTTTAGCATCCAATCTATCCGCTTCATTGGTGCAGTCTAGGCTGATTTTCAAGGTGGGTTGTCTGATTGCCCAGTGATTAATTAAGTCTTCCAGCGTGGCTTTTAAGCCCAACTCAGTTAACACTAAAGGGTGCAGTTGGTGCATCATGGAACGCACGACAGTCATTAAGTGGTCGCAGGTATTAATGATGGCATCGGTGCTTTGTTTAATATTGGCTTTGGGTCGTGCCGCCGTTACTGCCATGACTTTAATGGCGGTCAGTGATTGCCCTAGCTCATCATGCAGTTCTTGGGCTAAACGTTGACGTTCATCTTCTTGTATTTCTAACGTGTGTTGGGCGAGGGCGCGATTTTCACGTTTAATGGTGCTGAGTTTGTCGGCAAGTTGGTTAATGGCTAGGGCAATGTCATCGTATTCTTTGACGGTAAATGGGGGTAATTTTTGTTGGTATTGCCCTGTTTCTATGACTTTTAGCGCGTTGACAATGGTGGTGATCGAGTTGAGGGTTTTGTTAAAGACTAAATTAACTGCGAAAAAACTCAGCAGAGTAAGCGAACAAAACGAGGCAAAAAAGGCGATATTTTCTTGCCACACTTCGGTGATTTCATCGAGTGGATTGGCTTGAATCATCAGCGTGAGTTGTTTACCATCACTGAGCGTCAGGGTGTGTTGCGTTTTTAGCGGTTCGCCTTGCACTAGATTAATAAACCATTGCGGCGGTTTATTTTCATCATTAATAGCCGGATTCGTGTGTGGAAAACTCATAATTTGCCCCGAAGGCTTTTGCAACTGCACGGTTAAATGGCGAATTTCTTCCAGTGCGTTAAGTTGCGGCAACCAGTCGGGCGTTTGTGAACTGTGCGAAAAACCGAAACTGATAAGTTTTACTGCCAGTTGAATAGAGGAATTCACTTCTTTATTGACGGCAGTCCGCGCTTGCCATATCGCAATAGAACCGCCTAGTAATAGTACGGACAAGGACAGAAAAAAAATTCGGATATTGATTTGATAGCGTAAACTCATGGAATGCGTTTTGGGGGATAAAAAACTGCATTATTCACGTCCTGTGAATGATTCGCTATAGGAAAAATTCTTTTTTCAACTGTGATCCACAAGCAGGAGTCCAAAATATGTTTTGGAATCCAATTTAATTCGGATGTTCTATTTACTATTATCGTATTGGTAATATTGTCAATTTTCAGGATAATCACTCCTAAATCTACAATCAAAAAGACAAAAACTCATGAATAGTTTACTAAAAAACACGCTATGGATAATAGTTGCGGTACTGGGTGCAGGGGCTGTATCTGGCATTGCATTAAATCGTGGTGAGCCGATAAATGCGCTGTGGTTTATTACGGCGGCGTTGTGTATTTATGCTATCGGCTACCGTTTTTATGCGGCGTGGATTGCGGCGACGGTGTTAATGGTGGATGAAACCCGCGCCACGCCTGCTGAACGGCTAGAAAATGGTAGCGATTTTATTCCAACCAATAAATGGATTGTATTTGGTCATCATTTTGCTGCCATCGCAGGACCAGGTCCTTTGGTCGGTCCGACATTAGCAGCGCAGTTTGGTTATTTACCCGGAACGTTGTGGCTATTATTCGGTGCGGTATTGGGCGGTTGCGTACAAGACATGGTAACGCTGTTTTTATCCACCCGCCGTGATGCCAAAAGTTTAGGGCAGATGGCGCGGGATGAATTAGGCGCATTAGGTGGCACGGCGGCGTTGATTGCCACCTTTGCGATTATGATTATTTTGATTGCGGTGCTAGGTTTGGTGGTAGTTAATGCGATGAAACACAGTCCGTGGGCGACTTTTACGGTATCGGCGACTATTCCGATTGCGATGATAGTCGGCGTTTATATGCGCTATGTGCGAGTAGGGCAAGTACTGGAAGCATCGGCGTTGGGCGTGATATTGTTATTGTTAGCAGTGGCAGGTGGGCGCGCAGTAGATGAAAGCGCGACGTTGCGGGTATTGTTTGACCATGAAGGGCTAACACTGGCGTGGTGGGTGATGGCGTATGGGTTTGCTGCCGCGATTTTGCCTGTGTGGTTGTTATTAGCTCCGCGTGATTATTTATCGACTTATATGAAGCTCGGCACGATTACGCTGTTGGCAGTGGCAATTATTCTGCTCCAGCCTGAGGTAAAAATGCCCGCTATCACGCAATTTGTCGATGGCACGGGGCCTATTTTTGGCGGCAAGTTATTTCCATTTGTGTTTATTACCATTGCTTGCGGGGCGATTTCAGGTTTTCACGCGCTGATTGCGTCAGGCACAACGCCTAAACTATTAACGAATGAGCGTGATATTCGCATGATTGGTTACGGCGGTATGTTGTTGGAATCATTTGTTGCGATGATGGCGATGATAGCCGCGACGGTGTTAGACCCCGGTGTGTTTTTTGCAATTAACAGTTCAGCGGGTGTGGTCGGTAAAGAAGCAGTGGATGCAGTCGCTAAAATTTCCTCATGGGGTTATCCAGTCACCGTTGAACAAATGCAGTTATTAGCCCAACAAATGGGTGAAGCGACTTTGTTTGCACGCACGGGCGGCGCACCGTCATTAGCCGTTGGCATGGCAAGTATTTTCGGCAGTGCCTTTGGTCAAGGCATGTTGGCATTGTGGTATCACTTTGCGATTATGTTTGAGGCGATTTTTATTCTGACCACGCTGGATGCAGGCACACGCGTCGGTCGGTTTATGTTGCAAGATATGTTAGGTAATAAATGGGCAGTGATGGGTCAAACCTCATGGTTGCCGTCGGTGATTTTTACTAGCGCGGTGGTGGTATCGGCATGGGGTTATTTTCTGTATATCGGCGTGATTGATCCGAATGGTGGCGTGAATATTTTGTGGCCATTATTTGGTATTGCTAATCAAATGCTGGCGGCGATTGCCTTGTGTGTAGCGACAGGGATTTTAGTGAAATCCGATAAAGCGAAATATTCTTTCATCACAGGTGTACCGTTGTTATGGCTGATTATTATCACCAGCACCGCTGCGTGGCAAAAACTCACCAGTGACGATGTGCGCATTGGCTTTTTGGCTGCGGCGAATGATCTATCGGACAAATTAGCCGCTGGATTATTGCCGCCTGATAAAGCCGCTATCGCACCTAAACTGATTTTTAATTTTCAGCTCGATGCGGTGATTACGGTGTTCTTTGTCAGCTTATTGTGGCTAATTGTGTTTGATATGTTGCGCGTGTGTGTGCGTTATTTGCTGGGAAAATCGGTACCCGCGTTGACCGAATCACCCCATATCCCTAGCCGCTTAGTTGAAGAGTGGGTCAGAGATTAATCATGTTTAAAGCCATTAAAACTTTTTGGCAAGCCATTCGGCAGTTATCGGGCGATGATGCTTATGAGCGTTATTTAACGCATCACGCCCAGCATCATTCAGCCGATGGCGATCCACTCAGTAAAAAAGCGTTTTTTAAAAAGTGGCAGGATGAAAAGTGGCAAGGGGTGAAGCGGTGTTGTTAAGGTCTAGCACCTGCTTCAATCGCAGAGGGAAGTAAGACAACTAGCACACCGCCACTGAGTATAAAAAACGCGGTTATCACCATCGCCAGTGTGCTATGCCCTGTTTTATATAGCCAATAGACTAAGGCAGGGTGTATCAGATAAATCAGACTACACGCTATGATTGCCCAGCCCCATACTTGATCGGTGTTTATGTATGAAGACTTCATCATAAAGCCCAGCACACAGCCCAAGCCGCCGACAATCAACCCCAATAGGCTCGATAAAATAATTAAGCAGTAGAATAAAGTTTGCATGTGTTGTAAGTCTCAAAAATAATTTTTAATGGGTGTGTTTAGCATTGGTAAGGATACTATTGGCTTAATCATAGGGATGCGAATAAAACACTAGACTAACAGACAGTTTTTAAGTTACAAGGACGTAAATATTCACTAATGATTGCAAGGAATTTTTTATGCCAGTATTGCCTCAACAACCCCGTAATTTAACTGAGATATTGTCTGCCAGTTTTAAATTGTACACAGAAAGTTTTACCAAAGTGATAGGCTACAGTTTGATTATGTTTGTCGTTAATAAATTGCTGACCAGTTTTATACTTGATGCGATGCCAGCAGTTGATTCGACGCTTACACCTGACGCACAAATGGAAGAACAGATGGCGGCTATAGTACAAATAATGCCAAGCTTATTAGTGGTAACGTTTGTTGCAGCTGTCTGCTCTTGTATTTTTTATAGTGCGATGATTTATCGCATTGATAACGTGGCAAACGGGCGTGCGGATGATTTTGTTGAGGTTTTATTATTGGCAGTTAAAAAGTTTCCAGCGGTTATTCTAGCGGGGATTCTTTACACGATTGCTATTACTGTTGGTACGTTTCTGTTAGTAATCCCCGGCATTATTTTGATGATTTCACTGATGTTTTTCTGGTATTTTATTTTGCTTGAAGGCATGAATGCCTACGATTCGTTAATGGCAAGCCATCGTTTAGTCTGGGGTGATTGGTGGCGAACTAATATTGTGTTTTTTGTACCCGGTTTTATTTTTTTTATTATCCTGTTAGTGATTCTTTTTTTTGGGGCTTTAATTACTGATCCCAATTCCAATACACTAAATACCGGTTCTGAATTATTGGGCGCGTTTGCCACGCCTTATTTTTATGCCCTCATTTATTTGCAATATCATGACTTAAAATTACGCAAGAACATGTAATCATCCCCATAATCCCAATAAAGAGAACATGATGCGTAAAATTATCCTTTCGTTA
>NQJH01000350.1 GCA_002256685.1 Methylococcaceae bacterium NSP1-2
GACATCAAACTGCACAGCACCTAAGCTTTGAATAGCATCGATACAAAATAAAATACCGCGTTGCTGACAAAATTCGCCAATTTTTTCTAAGTCCATGCGTAGACCTGAGGCAAATTGTATCGAGCTGATGGTTAATAAGCGGGTGCGGTCATCCACCAAAGCAAATAAAGCGGCTTCGGGCGTATCAGCACTGTGTAAATCAGCTTGTCGAAGTTCCACGCCTTGATTGGCTAATGATTGCCACGGTAGGCGATTGGAGGGGAATTCTTCATTGCTGGAAACAATATTGTCTCCCGCTTGCCATGTTAAGCCATAAGCCACGAATGATAAGGCTTCGGAGGTGTTTTTAACTAAGGCAATATCATCCGTCGAGGGCGCGTTTAACAGGGTTTGTAATTGGGTGCGTAATTCGGCTTCTTTCGCCATCCAGTCTAAATAAAAATGTGAACCGTAGCGGGTGTTTTGTTCAGCAAAGGCGATGACTGCCGCGCTGGTGCGTTTAGGCCACGGGGCAACAGCAGCATGATTGAGATAAATCAATTCATCACTGAGCGGAAATTCGGGATGTCTCATTAAGTAATCGCTCAAAAGTTTTTTAACAGGAGTAAAACAGCTTTAGCTGTTTTAACCAATAGCTAAAGCTATTGGACTCCAGTATGGCTGTTAAAAGAAATATGCTCACCTACTTAGCCACCTGTCATGTTCATATAACGCAAAATGATGGGCTGTTCATGAATATTAAACTCATGCTTTTCGGGTTTTATTTGCATGGCGTTGATAATGGTTTGTTTCAGCATCTGCGTATCGTTTGGATGCTCACGGAGGACAGCTTTTAAATCCACCGAATGTTCATTGCCCAAACACAATAATAATCGCCCTTCCACCGTTAAACGCACACGATTACAAGTGCTACAAAAGTTTTCACTGTGCGGGGAAATAAAACCGACGCGGGTTCTTGTATTATCTACGGTGAAATAATTAGACGGACCGCCTGTTTTTTCGATACTGGCGTTTAGGGTAAAACGCTGTGCTAAATCGGTTTTAATCATTTGACTGGAATAATACGCCTCGGAGCGGTCATGCTTGCTCACCACGCCTAAGGGCATTTCTTCGATAAAGCTAATATCAATGCCATTGTCCACCGCAAACTGCACTAAATCACAGACTTCATTATGATTGCGGTCTTTAAGAATCACGGCGTTAATCTTTAGCCGTTCAAAACCTGCTGATTTAGCGGCTTGTATGCCGTCCAGCACTTTTTGTAAATCGCCTGTGCGGGTGATAGCTTTAAATTTAGCCGCATCCAGCGTATCCAAGCTGATATTAATGCGTTTAACACCTGCGGTTTTTAGCGCGGCAGACATCGTGTCTAACTGTGAACCGTTGGTAGTTATCACCAGTTCGTTTAAGCCGTCCAGTTGCCCGATACTGGCTAATAAACTGAGCGCGTCTTTACGCACTAACGGCTCACCGCCCGTGATTCTGATTTTCTTCACGCCTAATTCGGTGAAAACTTGGGCAATCTTATAGATTTCTTCAAGTGATAAAATCTCGGCGCGTGGTAAAAAAGTCATCTCTTCCGCCATGCAATACACACAGCGAAAATCACAGCGGTCAGTGATAGAGATTCTTAAATAATCAACGACTCTGCCGAAGCGGTCGATGAGTTGAGCGGGTGGTCGTGGTGTCATAGTGGGTAATAAAGGTTGAGATTATTTATAGTTCCCACGCTCCAGCGTGGGAATTCATCTGATAACGCTCCAGCGTTGTGTATCTAGGTGCAAGAAGACGCTGGAGCGTGGGAACGATAAAAAAGTCATTATTGTATTTTAATATCCATGTCTTTTATCATTTCTAATATGTCACTAATTTGTTCTTCGTCCTGAATTTCTGAGGGTAATATCGCAATTACCTCATGTCTTGCTAAATATCCCTGCTTTTTCCCTTTTGCTATTAGATTATGAATCCCATGAGGTTGATGTTCGCTATAGTAGAAAATACCCTGTACTTTTATTTTTTTAATAAAATCAGCGAGTATTTTAGGGCTTATTCTTTCATTCATTAAGCCTATCAATATTTCGTCATGTGATAATGAACCTTGGTCTAATCCTTTTTTTAGTAAATCATCAAAGCCAGACATATTTTGCCATTTTC
>NQJH01000351.1 GCA_002256685.1 Methylococcaceae bacterium NSP1-2
AAAAGCCCTGCAACGCGAAGACGGCGCAAGCATGATACGCCAACAAATCGCCACTGCCAAAGCATGGGGCGCAGTCAATATGGGAGTATCCTCAAGAAGTTTAGCGGGTGTTGCGATACAACGTCCGGATTTTATGAATGCCTTAGTCAATATTGCCAATGGTAACATCATGCCCGCACCGGGTGGCGTACTGATTCGTGATACCGACAATCGTTTAATTGGTGCCGTCGGAATCAGCGGTGATAGCTCTGATCAAGATGAACGTTGCGCGATTGCGGGTATTGAAGGTGCTGGTCTTTTTGCCAGCGTTTAAAAACGTTACATCGCCATTAAATTAACGCAGGAGTAACCCGCTTCAGCTATTTTCTAGCCAATAGCTGAAGCTATTGGCCTCCTGTTATTAATCGCGCCTACCTAAATAACCATCATGTCAGAATCCACCGACCAAGCCCGTTATCAACGTGACCAACCCGCTGGTTTTTTAGAAAAAATTGGCGTTCAATATTACCAACACCTGACCAAAAAAACAGGTGTGGACACGGTAGAAACCATCGCCATCGATGACTTACCGCCCGATGAAATCATGACTTCGCTAGCGGATAGTCTAACCAACTTTGCCGCCATCATCGCCTTTAGCATTGGCGCGTTGACCACCGTTGTCAGCGTCTGGTTTGAATGGAAATACGCAGGCAGATTAAGCGATGTTCTCTACTACAGCAGCTACGCCTTCATCATCCTCACCATGCTAGCCATAGAAATGACCGTGTTATTTTGGTTAGGGCTACGAACCGTACACGGACTTGCCTGCTTAACAGGGCATCATGGTACCAATGATGACAGTTTAGCCGACACCGTCACCGTGCCGAATATACTAGCGCGTGCTGCCTTAGAAGTGCCTGATCCCGTCATTCACTACCTCGGCATAGACCCACTCAAACACATCCCCAAAACCCAACTCTTGTTTGTCGGCGTGTTATACAAAGCCAAAGTGCTGTTAAGTAGCCTACTGATAAAATTTATCCTCGTCCGCTTGTTTGGTAAAGGCAGTTCACGGCTAGGTTTTCAATGGGTCGCCATTCCCGTCACCGGAATATGGGATGCCTTCGTCATGTACAAAGTCGCCAGAGAAGCGCGACTACGCCTATTCGGTCATCGACTAGCGCGTCATATTGCCGATGACATCATGCAGCCTGAACTCATAGACAACTTATCACCCAAAGCCAAAGAAGGCGCGATTCGTGCCGTCGCCACCATGATGGTGTTATCACAAAACCACCATCCCAACATGCTAGTGTTATTAATCAAACTGTGCGAAACCTTCGCCGTTGAAGACAACAGCGAATACGACAACTGGACAGACTTCCTCACCCTACTCAACCAAGTCACCGAACCCGAACGCTACTTCATCTTAGACCTACTCTGCGTCTCCGCCGCCTTCGATGGTCATCTATCCCGCCTAGAAAAAGAACACCTCCCCGAAGCCTTCGGCGAACACACCGACATTTATATGCAGCGCATCGAAGAACTAATAAACGCCTTATTAAACGGATGTTTACACAAAGCAAAAGACCTGTGTAAGCTGGATTTTGAGGCGGGTTAAGTTCAATGCTCTACTTGTCTTATGCCAATATACTAAAATCATAGTGTTTAAGGAGTAGGATTGATAAACCCACCGCCAAGTTTTAAGACAGACCCTAAGAATTTGGCAGGGTCTATTTTACAATTATAAAAAACAGCACTGCGTATTATGAGTATTTTAGCCATGTAGATACCGTTTTGTTGCTGGCGGTGACATGCCTGAGTCTGCCCACACCACCTGCACAACGTTGTTCTTCTGCCACTCCACCGCCACGAATAGCGGTCATTAAATGTAATCGATTTCCTCTTTGCGTAATGCAAGCTATAGTAACGCTGAAATCGTTGACATTATTACTGCGGTTGGTATGAATGTATTGACTACTGTGCTGGGTAAAGCTAGCCGTGTCGAAATTGATTTTCAAAAACAGCCGCTTAAGCTGTATTTTTAATTCAAACTGATGACTGCATCGTCAGTTATTGATGGAGAACTGTCATGGCTAATTCATTTACTGACATTATATTTACGCCCAGCGTGAAAGCTGCTCAGAGTTTGTATGGTAGCCGAGAGGCTAATCG
>NQJH01000352.1 GCA_002256685.1 Methylococcaceae bacterium NSP1-2
GAACGTTTGTATCGACGGGATCAGGCATGAATAGCAACCATTTTTTCGAGTCTTTATCGAACTCATATTCGTAGACCTCGTAATAGAACAGTGTTGTTCCTAATAAATCAATATTCTCATTTGCTGCAATTTCTCTGATTATTTCGGGAGAATTGAAAAGCCAATAGCCATTGTGCTTCCAATACTTGATGTAATCAGCGAAATCATCCGAAACGCAAGCACTCAATGAATAGACATCAAAAACGGTTTCGGCTGCAAGCCAGTCTGGTTTGGTTTCTACTCTTTTGTACATATAGCCAACTGGAATCATAGGGTATCCTCGCGTTTTCCTGTTCCGCGCCGCGTGGGAACTAGATATTTATAAGCCACGCAACAAATCGTTTTTAATATCCTCAAGATTTTCCAAGCCCACCGAAATCCGCACCAAGCCCTCTTTAATTCCCGCTTTAGCACGCAATTCAGGCGTTAAGCGTCCATGCGTAGTACTAGCAGGATGAGTAATCGTGGTTTTAACATCGCCTAAATTAGCAGTAATAGAAATCATGCGCGTGGCATCAATCAATCGCCACGCGTGTTCCTTACCGCCGGTTAATTCAAAACTAACAATCCCGCCAAAGTGACTTTGTTGGCGTTTGGCGAGTTCATGTTGCGCATGAGACGGCAAACCCGCGTAATGCACTTTTGCCACGCTAGGCTGTTGCTCTAACCATTGAGCCAATTCAAACGCGCTGTCACAATGCGCCTTCATACGAATTGCCAAGGTTTCTAAACCCGACAAAAATACCCACGCATTAAACGGACTCATGGTCGCGCCACCTGTGCGTAAATACGGATAAATAAATTTTTCGATAATTTCATTGCTGGCAACCACCGCACCGCCAACACAACGTCCTTGACCATCAATGTATTTAGTTGCCGAATGCACCACTATATCCGCGCCTAACGCTAGCGGCTTTTGCAAAACAGGGGTGCAAAAACAATTATCAACCACCAATAAGCAATCATGGGCGTGGGCAATATCCGCCAGTGCTTGAATATCGGCAATTTCAACCAACGGGTTAGACGGTGTTTCTAAAAATAAAAACCGCGTATTAGGTTTAATTGCCGCTTCCCATGCCGCCGTATCAATCAAATCGACAAAATCCGTTTCCACGCCGAATTTGCTGAAATAATTAGAGAACATCATTACGGTATTACCAAACACGCCGCGTGAACAGACAACGTGATCGCCTGCTTTCAACAAGCCCATGCCGACCGCCATAATTGCCGCCATGCCCGATGCAAATGCTAAACAGCGTTCACCTTTTTCCATGAGTGCCAGACGTTCTTGAAACGCATTGACAGTGGGATTAGTAAAACGTGAATAAATATTGCCCGCTTTTTGCCCTGTAAAACGTAACGAGGCTTCTTCGGCACTTTTGAACACATAACTAGATGTGGCAAAAATCGCTATGCTGTGTTCATCTTCATGAGTACGCTGGTGTCCAGCGCGGATGGCTTGGGTTTCTAGGGAATAATCGTTCCAATTGGTATCAGTCATGGTTTATTAAGCTGGGGGTAAGATTAAAAGATACAATTTTAGCATTTTTCTATGGCTTTCATGACAGGAGTCCAATAGCTTCAGCTATTGGCTAGAAAACAGCTAAAGCTGTTTTACTCCAAGTTCATGCGCTAGCATAGAAACGATGCCATGATGAACCGCCCAATTTTGTGTAAAATGTCCCTCAATACCAAGCAATCGAAGCCATACTAATGAAAAAATTAAAATGCGCCGTTAT
Organism: Methylococcaceae bacterium NSP1-2; assembly: GCA_002256685.1. GTDB lineage: Bacteria > Pseudomonadota > Gammaproteobacteria > Methylococcales > Methylomonadaceae > UBA4132. The sequence goes on from NQJH01000352.1 coordinate 1,779, forward strand.
CGGCACGGGTTATCTCGGTAAATTCCACGCTGAAAAATATGCTTTACTCCCCGACTGTGAGTTAGTCGCAGTAGTCGATATTAATGAACAAGCTGCCCTAGCAGTTGCTGAAAAACACGGTGCGCAAGCCCTCACAGACTACAGTTCGTTATTAGGCACAGTCGATGCGGTCAGCATTGTTGTTCCGACCACGCTACATCACCAAGTCGCCAAAGATTTTTTAAATGCGGGCGTGCATGTGTTGGTCGAAAAACCCATCACCGTCACCGTTGCCGAAGCCGATGAACTGATCGCGATTGCCGAAGCCAAAAACTTAATCCTACAAGTCGGGCATTTAGAACGCTTTAACCCTGCCATTTTGGGCTTGGACAAAGA
>NQJH01000123.1 GCA_002256685.1 Methylococcaceae bacterium NSP1-2
TGATTTCAGCACTCACCCACACGCCGATTAAACAAGGCTTTGCCATAACAGGCTCAATCAACCAATACGGTGAAGTTCAAGCCATCGGCGGTGTGAATGAAAAAATCGAAGGCTTCTTTCGCCTCTGTAAAGCACGCGGTTTAGATGGGCAACACGCCGTTATTATTCCCGTCGCTAACAAACGCAATTTAATGTTAAAACAAGAAGTCATTGATGCGGTTGCTCAGGATTTATTCGCCGTCTATGCGGTTTCGACTGTCCATGAAACACTGGAATTACTCACAGGACAAACCGTTGGCGTAATGGATGAAGCAGGTAATTATCCTGAAGATAGCATTAACTTTAAAGCCATCTCGCGCTTAAAAGAAATTGCTGAATTGGAAGATGATGACGATAAAGAAGAGGGCGAGAAAGCCGTGTAGAACAGTTTGTCGGAAAAGCCTGTTTTCGCTTGCGCTCAAACAGGCTTATTTCGACCTACAGTACACGGCTTACTGCGGTCTTTTAAAAATGGCATAACCCTCGCTTCGGTATCAGGGTGTGAGGACACTATTTCAGGCATGGATACAGACTTACCGCCAGACACTTTTTCTAGTTTTAATAAAATATTTGCGAATGATTCAGTTGGAATGCAGGTTGTTTTGAGTGCTTGCAAGGCGTAATCATCCGCTTCGGTTTCTAGGTCTCGTGAATAGCGCATATTAAGTGCCAGCGTAGGTAAGCTAGCGGCGAGGCTATTGGCATCACCGGTAATACTGACAATAATGAGTCCAGAAATAGTCCCTTGCAAGGTTTGCCGTAACGCATGACGACCTTTAACATGCCCTAATTCATGCGCTAATACCGCGATAATTTCATCATCATTTTTAGCAAGGGCGATTAATTCATCAGTGATGACAATATCGCCACCCGGTAATGCAAACGCATTCGCGCCAATGAGAGGGCTTTTTCTGAAATTCAATTGGTATGCGGGGCAGTCGCCCGTTTTCTCACACAGCGTGGTGAGTGCGGTTTGTATGGCATTTTGTCTTGCTACGGGTACAGATGTGATTGCAAAATAACCAATTTTTTCGTGATCTAAGGTTTCTAGTGTTTGCTTACCTAGGTATTTTTCTACACTGGCAGGCGTTGCAATGACGGCATATTTTGCCATCACAGGTACGCCATATTTCAGCAGTAATACGCAAGCGCATACAATGCTAAGCAATGTGACGGCAATGATAAGTTTATGGTTTTCAGCATAATGCACAACGTACCAAAACAGGTTTGCTGATTTTGCGGGTAAATAACGTTCTAAGTCTTGAAAATCAGTTTCTAAGCGGCTGTCATCAGGTAAATCAATCAGCCGTTTACCACTACTCAGTTTAGCTTGTACGATGCAATCGTTAATCGGGTAATGAAGTTCGTGACTTGCGAGAGTTTCATCAGCATGAGTAGATGAAACGGTAAATAGAAAATGCACGTCTTGAATAGTCACCAGCACCCGCTTAGCGCGGGGGCTGATACCATCATAATAGTTGGCTTCAAATTGCATTAATTAGCCGAATGAAATATCTATATCGAACATATCGGCAATCTCTTCACCCATCGCGCGTGAGGATTCTTTTTTCTCCCCAATAAACTTATCCCAATCAGTTTCACCTGTAATCGCTAAATGTTCCGCGCGATAACGTGCCATGCGAATATGCGTCCAAGGTATTGCTAAACCACCCGAAAACATGATTAACATAATGTTGGATAAATACAGCCAAACTAAATCACGCATCCGTTGATTACCGAAAAAACCGACATGCTCTAGTGAGGTATTATTCAACACTAAATTAGTAATACGCGATTGCATATAAGCGACGACTAAGAAAATGACCAACATATACAGTAGTAATCCACCCAATATCATGACGTAAATCATAGGACCTAACAGGGCGGCATACTTTTCAAATGCTTCTACAGCGGGGTCTTTCTTAACAGTTGTAGTGGTAGCCGCTTCATCACTTCCAACCTCAGCCTGTCCCATTTGCTCAGTTAGTTTTTTCAGTTGAGCTTCGACTTCGGCAGACTGTTCTGGGCTTAATTGATCAGACTCTTCTGCAACTGCTTCCTGTTGCGCCACTGGCGTACCAGCCACTTTAATAAAACCAGGGGCTGTTGTTGTTTGCAAATAGTGTGTGTGATTTAGGCTGACAGGGGATGGTGCTAAGCCGCCTACTAAACTCTTTATTGCAACAGTAATAACTATGCCGATAACAATTAAACTACCTAATAACTTGAGATAAATCATGTAAAAGTCTTTGACCAGCGCATTCATTTGAAAATGACTCAAACCAAATTTATGATGGTCGAATAAAAATTTATTGGTGCGTTGTGCCACAAAAGGCATGGCTAGCCCTAAGGTCAATAAAATCAATAGCGGGTAGCCGATAAAGACCAATGTCGCTGCCCCCGATTTACCGTCAAAATCAAATCGTAAACCACGATGGCTGGTATTTCGTGCGTTAAACATCATGCCGCGCACTACAATCCAAGGAATTGCCAAAAATAAAATAAGGGCTAGTAACGCACCTACAGTAGGATTAAGACCCGATAGAACTGTGTAAAGCACCAATAAAACGACAGCAATAATACGCCCTTTTAAAATGGCAATGGGGTTGGCGTGATAATCAAAGCCCACGCCATCAATCAGGGTATTGTTGTAAAAGTATTTTTTGCGCCTAACCTTTGCCCACGCGGAATAAATACCTAATGTGACGATAGATAGCATTAAATTCACAATCCAAATACCAAAGTAATCACCTGCATCACCTGTAAATACAACAGGGGTTTGATTTTTTGACATATTCATTCCTTTCGTTATCGAATATATTTAAATGATTTTAAGTAAGTTCTTGGTAATAAGTCTGGGTGTATTAGTGACCGCTGGAGGTCAGGCTTTGCCTGACTTGCAAGCAGAGCTTGCACTCCTAAAATACCTGTCGATTTATTGCTAAGAGCTTAAAGCATGTTGAGTGCCTAGCTGAAATTCGTAAGGCATAATAGGCGATAACCATATTACGATAAATATTATTTAATAATCAAATGGTAAGTACATTCTCTGTAACTGACACACAACCTAACGATGCAATATTAATTCCAATACTAATTTACTACCAAAATAAGCCAATAACAGCGAGACAAAGCCGATTAATGTCCATTGAATGGCGAGTTGTCCGCGCCAACCATAGCGGCTACGACCGAGTAATAGACTGGAAAAAATAATCCATGCCAAGATGGATAATACGGTTTTGTGGACTAAATGTTGAGCAAATAAGTTTTCGACGAAAATAAAGCCGCTGATTAAAGAAATACTCAGAAAAAACACGCCAGCACCGAGCATTTGAAACAATAAAGATTCCATTGTTTGTAATGGCGGCAAGGATTGAATAAAGCGTTTAGGCGGATGACTTTTGAGTTGTTGGTCTTGAATGGCAAGCAGTATGGCTTGCAAGGCGGCGATGTTTAACAGGCTGAAGGCAATAATTGAGGTCAAAATATGCGTACTCATTTGCCAGTTATAGCTGTGCAATAGATGCGGCTTATCATCAAAATTCAGCTCTAGTGTCAGCATGAGGGCGGCAATCGGCAACACCGCAAGTCCCAATTTTTCCACCGGTTTATTGAGTGCGGCGATGAGCAACAACAGTGCCACAATCAGGGCAATCAGTGATCCAGTGCTAAAAAAACTAAAGCTAAAGCCGTTATGTTGTTGCCAAGCGAACGCGGTATAAGCACTGTGGGTTATGACGGCTGCCCATGCTAAATAAAGGGCAGTACGCTGAATGTGCTGATGAATATGCAAAATAATCAGTAGTGTGCTGCTTAAGTAGGCGCAAATTGAAATGATAGCAAGTGCGGTAGCATTCATGAATGTATAGTTGTATTAATTAGATAGGTTTGCATTGGTCGTAGAGTGTGCAAAGGTCTCAATGGCTATGGTAATATAGTCGGTTAAATAGTCCTAGCGCATTTATATGAGCGGGTGTTCCTCAATATCAACAATGAAGAATCGATTAAGTAGTACGCTTAAAAAACTGAAAGGGCAAGGTCGCCTGACTGAAGATAATATTAAGGAGACATTGGGCGAAGTACGCATAGCTTTACTGGAAGCTGACGTATCGTTGCCTGTCGTGACGGACTTTATTGAACGTGTCAAAGAAGGTGCGTTAGGGCAGCAAGTTCAAAGTAGTCTGACTCCTGGTCAGTCCATGATTAAACTGGTTCAAGCAGAACTGGTTAAAGTCATGGGGGCGGCTAATGAAGAAATTAATCTTCGTGCTGTGCCGCCTGCTGTCATTTTAATGGCAGGTTTGCAAGGTGCTGGTAAAACCACTACCGTTGCCAAATTGGGTCTGTGGTTAAAAACCCATAAAAAGAAAAAAGTCGGCGTGGTCAGTGCGGACGTTTATCGTCCAGCGGCGATTAAGCAGTTACAGGTATTAGCTAACGATCTTGATCTGGTTTTTTTCGATAGCGATTTGACTCAAAATCCTGTGGATATTGCGCTTAATGCCATTGATGCAGCGAAAAGAAAGTTTCTTGATGTCATTATTATCGATACCGCAGGTCGTTTGCATATTGATGACGAAATGATGGGCGAAATTAAAGCCCTACATGCGGCGATTAATCCGATTGAAACCTTGTTTGTGGTTGATAGCATGACCGGGCAGGATGCCGCGATTACCGCGAAAGCCTTTAATGATGCCTTGCCGTTAACCGGTGTTATTTTGACCAAAGCCGATGGTGATGCACGCGGCGGGGCGGCGTTATCGATACGTCATATTACCGGTAAACCGATTAAATTTATCGGTATGGGCGAAAAACCCGATGCCTTAGAGCCTTTCCATCCAGACCGTATCGCGTCGCGTATTTTAGGCATGGGCGATATGCTCAGTCTGATTGAAACGATTGAGCAAAAAGTTGATAGAGAAAAAGCCGAAAAATTTGCCCAAAAAATCAAAAAAGGGCAGACCTTTGATATGAGTGATTTTCGTGAGCAGTTGCAACAAATGGAAAGCATGGGCGGCGTGAGTGCTATGATAGACAAACTGCCAGGTGTTGGTAATGTGTCGCAGGAAATGCGCGATAAAGTGAATGACAAAGCCCTAGCGCGGCAAATTGCGATTATTAATTCCATGACCAAGCAGGAAAGACGTTATCCAGACTTGATTAAAGGCAATCGCAAAAAACGTATCGCTGAGGGTTGTGGTCAAGAACTACACGATGTCAACCGTATGCTGAAACAATTTTTGATGATGCAAAAAATGATGAAAAAAATGAAAGCGGGCAATATGGCGAACATGATACGCGGCATAAAAAACAATGTGCGCGGCATGAGAAAATAGTCTTTTTGCTGTTTTAAGTTATTTTTACGCGATAATCACTAGCTTGATTTTAATTTATTCTTCACTTATGAATAAAATCGCGTAGAATAGTTGGATTAACAATGACCAAATGTTTTTGAGGATATTAGATGGTTACCATTCGTCTTTCCAGAGGTGGTGCAAAAAACCGCCCTTTTTACCAAATTGTTGTAACTGATAGCCGTAGCGGTCGTGATGGTCGTTATATTGAGCGTATTGGGTTTTTTAATCCATTAGCGCGTGGCAACGAAGAAAAATTACGCTTAGACAGCGAACGCGTTGAATACTGGAAAACCAAAGGTGCCCAGCCTTCTGAACGTGTTGCACAATTAATTAAAGTTGCTAAAAAAGTTGCTGCGTAATTCGTTTGACTGAACAAGAGCATATACACGTTGGAAAAATTTCTGGCGTTTTTGGTATCAAAGGCTGGGTTAAGGTTTTTTCCTTTACCGATAATCGAGAGAATATTCTTAAATATTCGCCTTGGTTATTAAAAAAAGCGGGCGAGACCAAAACGATTAAGGTCATCGGTGGAAATCTGCAAGGTAAAGCGGTAGTCGCTCAACTTGATGGTATTCATGACAGAAACCAAGCAGAAAGCCTAATGGGCTGGGATATTTTTATTCTTCCTGAGCAATTGCCAAAAGCAGCTCGTGATGAATATTATTGGTCTGATTTGATTGGCTTAAAAGTTGAAAATACTGACGGTGTTGAGTTTGGTGTCATTACTAGCTTACTGGAAACAGGTGCGAATGATGTCATTATTGTTCAAGGTGAACAAGAACGGTGTATTCCGTTTTTACAGGGCAAGACCGTAGTGAGTATTGATCTGAACGCAGGGAAGATGGTTGTCGATTGGGATGCTGATTTTTAATCATGCATTTTGACGTTATCACGCTATTTCCAGACATGGTGACAGCGGCGGCAAGTGTCGGTGTCACAGGCAAAGCACTGGAGCGAGGCATAACCAGTTTGTCAGTGTGGAATCCGCGTGATTATACCCACGACAAACACAAAACGGTTGATGATCGCCCTTATGGCGGCGGACCAGGCATGGTGATGAAATATCAGCCCTTGCATGATGCCGTTAGTGCAGCAAAACAAGCAGGCTATGAAACTACTAAAGTGGTTTATTTAAGTCCTCAAGGCAAGCCGATTACTCAGGCTTTGTTGTCGGAAATCAAACACGAGTCGCAATTAATTTTAGTGGCAGGTCGTTACGAAGGCATTGACGAACGTTTTGTTGACTTGGATTGTGATGAAGAATGGTCGATTGGCGATTATGTCATCAGTGGTGGTGAGCTAGCCGCTTTAATAGTCATTGATGCGGTAACCCGTTTACTGCCCGATGTACTCGGTGATGAACAATCAGCAGTACAAGATTCGCACACAGATGGTTTACTAGACTGCCCACACTTTACTAGACCAGAGCAGTTAGCAGGACGCGCTGTGCCAGCCGTGTTAATGAGCGGTAATCACGCAGACATAAACCGTTGGCGCATGAAACAAGCCTTAGGACGAACGTGGCAGAAACGACCTGATTTATTAGAAAAAAAACAGTTAAACGCAGAGCAGAAACAACTGCTGGAACAATTTAAAGTTGATGTTAGAGGGTGTGATAATGAATATTATTGATGTATTAGAACAAGCGCAAATGAAACAAAATATCCCCGCATTTAATGCAGGTGATACTGTTGTTGTACAAGTTAAAGTAAAAGAAGGCGATAAAGAAAGAACGCAAGCGTTTGAAGGCATTGTGATTGCAAAACGTAATCGCGGTCTAAATTCTGCTTTCACCGTTAGAAAAATTTCTCACGGTACAGGCGTTGAACGTGTTTTTCAAACACACAGCCCGATAATCAGTGAAATCACTGTTAAACGTCGTGGTGCTGTACGTCGTGCTAAATTGTATTACTTGCGTGACTTGACTGGTAAAGCAGCCCGTATTAAAGAAAAACTTTAATCGTCGCTTTTTATCGGACAATAAAAAGGCAGCCTACGCTGCCTTTTTTGTGTCTGACGTTTTTTAAGATAAGTGCTTATATCTGTGATTGTAAATAGTTTTGCAATCCAATTCGCTCAATTAAACCCAGTTGTTTCTCCAGCCAATAAGTGTGATCGTCCTCGGTGTCTTTCAGCATAACTTGAAGAATTTCACGCGTTACATAGTCACGCGTCGATTCACAAAAAGCCATCACTTCGCGTAAAGCTGTCACCACCTGTAACTCCAAAGCCAGATCATTTCTTAACATTTCTTCCACTGTTTTGCCGATATGCAAAGGATCACGTTTTGATAAATCAGGCGTACCTTGTAAGAATAATATGCGTTTTATTAAGGCAGTCGCATGATCAGTTTCGTCTTGCACCTCATGAGCAATACGTTCGTATAATTTATTGAACCCCCAGTTTTCATACATTCTGGAGTGAATGAAATATTGATCAATAGCGGTTAATTCACCCGCCAATAAAGTGTTTAAATGCGTAATGACTTGGTTATTGCCTTGCATAATTTAGGTTCCTATTTTTAATAAAGAGTGTCAGTCTGAGTAAATTAATGTTTACCCGCTTCCAATTTAACGCCTTTGCGTTCAGAAGTAATATAAGCCACCAGTGCGGTCATTTTAGGATCATCGGCGGCTAAGGGTTGACCTTCCAACGGATTACGCAGACACCAATTGACCATTTCCCACAAACTAATCACTTTACCGATTTGTTTTTGGAATTTGGGATAGGTTTCGGGGTGCGTGTTAGCCGCATTGGGATGACATTGCGCACACACCACGCCATTTGACCCTAACGCGGGGTCAGTAAATGCGGCGCGACCTTGTTTAACCACGGTTTGAAATTCACTGTCCCATTGTGCTAAATCTGCTTTAGTAAACTCATCGGCATTGACAACACTAGGCAAACTCAAGGCTAACACAATCAGCATTTTTTTATAATTCAACATAAATCACCTCTAATAATGAGTTTGCGGTACTTCGCGTTGTTGTTGATATTCACTGTCTTCGGGACGCTTAGTTTCGGGGTTAAAAGCAACAGTACGCGGTTTATTTTCGGGTAACTGATAATGCACAGCAGTGTTGCCCGTGGCTATATCAATCAATTGCCAACCTGTGGCATCCCGTTCAAAAAACGGGTCAGCACGGTTCATTTCTACCGTTAATTTAGGTAAAAATTGTTCAGCTTGGGCGTAGGTTGATGGATACGGCCACGGCCATGATGTCGCCATCACCGAATGAAAGCTGATATTGCCAATTTGATTGTATTGAATTTGATGCACATGACCGTAAATCACCGTGACTTTATTAAACGGTTTTAACAGAGCTTGCACTTGCTCCGCGTCATCCGTCCAAAAATTCCAGCCTTTATAAATTTTTTGTAACGGTGAATGGGAAAAAACCACCACGGGCGTTGTTTTATCGACTTTGTCTAAATCGGCTTTTAACCAATTGCGTTGCGCTTCGCCAACCATAAACGGTGAACCTAAGGGATTATCTAGCCCTGCCATCATTGCCATGCGTTCTTCTGGGCTAGACCATTTATTGCTCCATTCATCGTGGGTCAAAATGCTGTTCAACACCACAAAATGCACGCCTTTATGGTCAAAACTGTAATGATGTTCGCTGACTTTTTTTGCCCAATACTCACCCATATCCAGATAAAAATCATGCTCACCAAGCACAAAACGCGGCTTTTGATGCAAAGCCGATAAGATTTCCAAACCGTGGTCAATTTCTTCGGGCTTGCCTAATTGCGCTAAATCGCCGCCAAACATAATAAAATCAGGTTTAGGGTCTAATAAATTAGCTTCGGCAACCGCTCGCATTAAGCCTCTATCCCAGTTACGGACAAATTGCGTGCCTTTAATTTGCTGAATATGCGCGTCAGAAATATAGGCAAAACTAAAGTTATCTTCTGCTTTAGCAAACGCAATTTCAACCAAACTCAAGGGCAGTGTGCTGGCGGCTAACAACAGTCCAGACTGTTTTAAAAAATCACGACGGTTCATGGAGTCACTCCTGCGGTTTTTGAAAACTCAGGACTGGTTAGCGTTTTTAAAAATTCAACCAAATCCGCCTGTTGTTCTTTGCTTAAATTTAACGGGCGTATGCCGCCACTTTGAAAATCATTCACAGGGTCGCCTTCTTTATCGATGCCCCCTAAATTATAAAATGACACCACGTCGGCGAGTGTTTTGACACTACCATCGTGCATATACGGCGCGGTAACGTCTATGTTGCGTAGCGTCGGTGTTTTAAAACTACCTAAATCACGGTTTTGTCCTGAGACTACAAAACGCCCTAATTCAGAGGTGTTTTTGTTGCTCAACACCGCAATATCGACATTCGTACCTTGTTGTTT
>NQJH01000353.1 GCA_002256685.1 Methylococcaceae bacterium NSP1-2
CAGCAAATAAATTAGCCGCTAACACTAAGGCAAACATGAACACAAATGCCGCTGATAATGACCACCACACGATAGGTTCACGCGCCATTTCTAGGCGTGCGCCGTTAATCATATTGCCCCAGCTAAAGGTGGTGGGATCAACGCCGATGTTGATATAGGACAATACGGCTTCGGCTAATACTAGCGAGCTAAAATCCAACACTACCGAAATTAAGACGATGTGCATGACGTTAGGCAGAATGTGGCGCAGTAGAATGGTGTGTTGCTTAACGCCTAAGGCATACGCGGCTTGCACATATTCCATTTCCCGCAGTTTCAAGGTTTCAGCACGGAGTAAACGGCACAAGCCCGTCCAACTGGTTACGCCTAAAATCAAGCATAAAAATAACAGCCGCGTATCGGAGCGCACCACCACGCTGGTGAAATCGGCTTCATGATTTGCCATGTACACTTGCACCATGAGAATAGAAGCGGCAATTAATAATACGCTGGGAATGGAATTTAAGGTGGTGTAAATATATTGAATGACATCATCGACCCAGCCACGAAAAAAACCTGCCAATATGCCGAAAATAATCGCCATAGGTAGCATGATGAGCGTGGTTAATGTGCCGATAATCAAGCCTGTGCGGATACTTTTGACGGCTTGATAAAACACATCTTCGCCGACTTTGTCTGTGCCTAGGATGTGGTAATAGCCTGATAGGTGAATCAGGATGCAGCTTAGGGTAATAAGGATAAATAGGGTGCAAGGGACAGGCTGAAAGGTAAAAGACGAGCACTCTTCATCTTGCACCTTGTTCTTAATAAACAACCAATACACCAGCATTAACGCCATAAAACACACTACACCTTGAAAAACACCCACTACCGCTTTCTGGAAAACATCAGCAAGTTTGTCGCTATCACTGGCTAAATGCTGACCGCCAAACTGCAAACGCGGGTAATCCCATTGCGTAGTACCATCGGCTAAGGTCATCATTTCTTTGCTGTACAAGGTCGTCGCAAACGGTGCGGAATAGGTTTTTTCACTGTGTGTGCGTAGCGGTGTTGCCCAATAATCCAACACGCTGATAATTTCATTACCCGCACCTTGTTGTTTGAAATGCACCGAATCCAGCAAGCCAATCAGTACAAAAAACACCAACACCACTAGCGACACCATACCAACTTTATTATTGGCAATCGTATGTAGTGGGCGTTGCAAATGTTCTTTACCGCGTAGTGCGAAACCCAACGCCAATATACTCAAAATCAGCGTAAAAATCAGTCCATCCGTCCATAGAATAATCATGACAAGCGCACTCGTGGATCAACTAGCGTGTAAGAAATATCAGTGAGCAATAAGCCGATAATGTACAACACTGAGCCTAAAAATACCATTGCCCGCACGATGGCAAAATCTTGGCTATTAATTGCATCAATCGTATAACTGCCAAGGCCAGGAATACTGAAAAACGATTCCATGATTAAACTGCCCATAAATAATAGCGGTAACACCACCACTACGCCCGTTAAAATCGGAATCATCGCATTTTGTAGCACATGACGAAATAAGGTTTGTGTTTCGCTCAGTCCTTTGGCTCTGGCAGTACGCACATAATCTTTTTCAACTTCTTCTAAAAACAGTGTCCGATACCAACGCCCGCCCGCACCTATCCCTGAAAATACGCCAATTAAAACAGGCAGAATCAAAAACTTAATTGCCGCAAAGCCATCATCATAGCCAGAAATTGGCACCAATTTTAATACCTTGGCAAACACAAACTGCCCGCCAATAATGTAAAACAACGAGGAAATAGACATTAATACCACGCACAACACCACGCCCGTTTGTTCTAAATAACTACGACGAAACAACACCATCATTAATGCAAAACTGATATTTACCAGCAAGCCCAGCAGTAAAGTTGGCAACGCTACCGCCAAACTAGGCAACGCACGTTGTTGAATATCATCACCAATATTTCTGCCGCTGTCAGACGTGCCAAAACGAAACAAAAATAAACCCACCGATTTAGTATAAAAAATCGTTTCGGTGACTTTCTTTTCTGCCGCTGCCTCACTATTCCACAACAATGGCACATCATAACCGTGTTGATGTTTCCAATTACTAATCGCTGCTTCGGTAACGTGTTTTTGCCCT
>NQJH01000354.1 GCA_002256685.1 Methylococcaceae bacterium NSP1-2
AACACAAGCGAATGACGGTATCAATTTTTTACCCATAGCGGTATTAATAACGCCTTGTTCGCTAAAGCAGTTTTGGCGATTTTTTAGAGGATGTTTGTAATTACGCATTATGGAAATTAAGAACCATTTTGTTAAGTGGTGTTAGTACAGACAATTATGCTGAATACAGCCCTGCTAAAAGCAATTAACGTGGCTGACCAAATCGCTTTATTGTACTTGACTTTAACCAATTGTGCGGGTTTTTTATCAAATTCGCTCTGTGGCACGGGTGCGTTGAGAAGGCTGTTATTGTCCATGATAGTCGGCAAATTGCTGTCCTTTACTAAACCCCTAAGCTGAGTAATACGGTTAGAGAAAATATTAGTCTCAATCTATATTTTATACTTGCTTGCTCTGATAATACCGTGCTAAATCTTTTGGCGTATCCACATCCCATTGGATTGCTAACTCATAATAAATAATCCCCTGTTGCTGACAGCAGGTACGGGTTTTCTGCATTAATCGTTCGTTACTCCACGGCATATTATGAAACAATTCAGGGTGTGGTCGATTCAATCCGATCAGCACATAACCGCCATCTTCGGCGGGGGCGAATACCACAGTGATTTTGTCATTTAAAGCAGTGATCGCGTTTGCTAAATCTTGACTGGTTAATGACGGACAATCACAACCGATTAATACCGCGCGTTTATAGTCCTTAAGTGCGGTGCAAAGCGCGTGGTTCATGCGCTTACCTAAATCGTTGCCTTGTTGTTGCTGGAGTGTAATCGGATAATCATGCACAGCGGTGGTAAAAAACGCATGATTCATAGTCGGTGTACACCACAATTGCACAGGACATAACGTGTTTTGTGTCGCCCGTTGCAAGGTGCTTAAACTGAGTTCAATGTGTAACTGCATGGCTTGCTCAGCGGTTAAGGTCGGTATCAAGCGGGTTTTAACTTGTCCTGCAATCGGTGCTTTGCAAAAAATCAGTAGTACTGTGTCGGGATATTGATAATTGAGCATTAGCGGCGCAACGTTTTAAACGGTAACAATAACAGCGCAATAAAACTCAAAGCTTGCGGGTCGCGGTAAGGCGTTAAGCCGATGTCCATCATAGTGTGCGGCTGTTTAGGTTCTGCGGTATAGGTTCTGCATAACCGATCCCAGCAAGACAGACAAAAGCCATAATTGCTGTTGTATTCTTTTATGTCAGTGGAATGATGAATACGGTGCATATCAGGCGTAACTAACACCGTGCGAATAATTTTATCCAGCGTGGCGGGGAGATTGATATTACTGTGATTAAACGTTGCCGCGCCATTAAGCAGAATTTCAAAAACCAATACTGCCCACGGATTCGCTCCAATAACATAAACACACAGCACTTTATACAACATGGAAATCACAATTTCTAACGGGTGAAAACGCACGGCAGTCGTGGCATCAAAGGCTAAATCGGTATGATGAATTTGATGTAATCGCCATAAGAGTGACCATCGATGCGAGACAATATGTTGGCAATAAATCGCAAAATCCAAAAATAATAAAGTAATCGCAATTGCCAACCAATCAGGCACAGTGAATAAATTTAGTAAACCGATAGCATGGGTTGAGGCATTCACCGCGCTTAAATACGCTAAGCCGCCGATGCTAAAGCGCATGATAAGCGTATTGAATGCCGCTAACCCTAGATTAATTGACCAGCGGTGTTGTCGGTTTTGTGGTTGACTTCTTCGTGGACTAAGCACTTCCCACGTTATCATCAACGCAAAAATACCCAGTGCAAAGCTTAAGCGAATTAACGTTTCCATAATGTGCCTGTGCGGTAAAGTTCAGCCAACAGTGTAGGGTCTGCACCCAACCAATATCTTAATCGTAAACTCCACATCAATAAGATTGTTTTGCAAATACCGTGTTGTTGCCAGCGTCTTGCCGAGCTTATCACCTTGGCAGTGAGACACACGGGCGGACTGATTTTTTTTAGAGCGCGGCTTAAGGCAATATCTTCCATCAAGCTGATTTCAGGATAACAACCAACCGCAATAAAAGCAGCTTTACTGACAAACAATACTTGGTCGCCTGTGGCAATACCTGTTAAGCGTGATCGCCAGTTCATCATGAAAGCGATGACTTTCAGCATGAATGATTCACCTAGTCCTAG
>NQJH01000355.1 GCA_002256685.1 Methylococcaceae bacterium NSP1-2
TGTTCAATAGACAACCTGAGCCGAACTGATGAAAGATAGATACATCTGCTGCATCGCGTCCAAACGCAATAATCACTCTGCCGCCGCATAAGTTTTGCTGTGTGGGGTCAAAGGTATACCATCGATTACCAATATAAGCCTCAAACCACGCGTGTAAATCCATTGGTTGCAGATTATGCAGATAACCGACCACCAGTCGAGCAGGTATGCTGATACTGCGGCACAGTGCGATAGCAACTTGAGCGAGGTCTCTGCATACCCCATGCCCTAGATGATGAACTTCAACCGCTGACAGAGGGAATTCACTAGAACCGGGTAAATACGTTATCGAATGATGAACCCAATCATTAATTTTTCTGACTTGGTCGTAACCAGCAAACACGTCAAACGTTATGTCTCTGGCAAGATCGCCAAATCGATCCGATTCACAATAGCGACTAGGTAACAAAAACGGCAACACTTCGTGAGGAAGATGCTGGATTTCAACAAAATAAGCCCCTTGTGCAATATCAATAGTGTCCGCAACCATGACTTCAGCGGAGGTATGGATTAAAAAATCGCCGATAGGTGCAACCAGATGCTGACAGGAGTTACCAAAGCCGTCTGTACTTTCTATCAGCGGTATAGCCGGTTCAATGTTATAAACTTCACTGTTAATCCATTGTTGATACCCCCTGAAAGGACGCAGCATTAAAATTAACACGCTTGCTTCAACACTCTCAAAACGAAGATCACAACTCACTTTTAATTTCATGTAGATATAGCCTCGTGATTGCCCTGAATGGTAGAGTCCACCATTTGTCGATAACAGCGGTGGGCAAAAAACCTGCCCACCCTACAATGTTTATTCCAACCGTAATACATCCACCGACACCGACAGCGTGTGTTGACCACCACCAAACGCAATGCCTTTTAACGGGGTAACATCGGCATAATCACGTCCCCATGCCAGCGTGATATGTTGATCTAATGGCACGGTATTATTGGTGGGGTCAAAATCCAGCCAGCCCGTATTAGGAATATAAACCGAAAACCACGCATGTGACGCATCCGCACCGACCAGCCGCTGTTTACCTGCTTCTGGCACCGTTTCCACATAACCACTGATATAACGTGCAGCGATGTTGTAGGCACGCAAACAACCAATCGCTAAATGGGCAAAATCCTGACAAACACCGCGCCGAAATTTAAGCACGTCGGATAACGGCGTAGCTATAGTGGTAAAAGTTGGATCATAAGTAAAATCTTTGTAAATACGCTGCATTAAATCGTGGACAACATCCACCAGTGCACGATTAGGCTGAAATGAACTGTGTGCATAATCCGCCAGTTCAGGCGTAACAATAACCATAGGCGAATCGAGAACGTATTGCCGCGCATCCAGTATTTCAATCATCTGTTCCTGATTAGGTAACTGACTTTGGCTTTGTCCCGACTGACTTTGGGATTGCCCTTGCCCTTGCAATGGCATTTCTTGTAATAGGCTGCGTACCTGCTCCCACGTTATTTGATTTAACAAATTTACATTGTTTTGTCTGGGAAATATCGTCACCTCACTGATTGCGGTGACGGTCAGTTGGGTGTGGGGTTGCTGAATAGCAAAATAGGTCACATGATTGCCGAAATAATCAATCCATTCACGAAAATCCGTTGGTGTTGGCTGAATATCAAAGTGACTTTGGTGACATTGTTGCCGCCAAAAATTACGCGGCTGGAGTCTGGCTTCATTTTGACATAGCCCAACTGACTGACTGTAACGATAGCGTGTGGTGTGCGTAATACGGTATTTCACAGTTCGTCCTCAGGCGCGTGGGCGATGATAAGTTGCGAAGTCTGCGAGTGGCTGAAATACGCCTCTGCGATAACATCGGCAAGCCGCCATAACAAATTAGCCGTATTGGCGAGCAACTGTTCAAGATTAGTATAAATACCTTCATTTTCATTGACTTGAGTTAATTCAAGCACTTTGCACAGCCGCAGATTCGTATAGGCTTTTAAAATTAATCGCTCTTCTTCACTCAAATAGCGTTTGCCTTTGGTTCGCGGTAACGCGCCTATATGCGCGGATAATTGACACAGTTGGTAAGCTAGTGAGCGCGGATGCAATTCATCCAATAATAACAACTCCAGCACTAA
>NQJH01000356.1 GCA_002256685.1 Methylococcaceae bacterium NSP1-2
ATCATTAATAATGAGGTCTTTATCCCACGCCTCTATGACTAAATCAGCTACTCCTTGCTTAGTAAAACTATTAATAATCTTACCAATAACATGAAATGTTGTCATGAACGTATCTCCAAAGTTTATAACTATTGAATTAAAACAATCAATGGGGTCAGGCTCTAGTGCTGCTATCTTAAAGAATAACCATTGGGGATCAGACTCGATTGATTCTTCTCTGTTTTTACTAATTGTCTACATTGAAACCCATAATTTTTCGTTCGTGCTGAGCTTGTCGAATGACATGCTAAAACTATTGTTTTCTGGATAGACGCGGTTTAGCTACTTAAAGAACTTACATAGACGAGATGATTAACTTTTTTTGTTTAATCAAAATCACCGATTTTTACAAGTTCCATTTTGGATTATCACTTAAATAAAATAAAAAGGGCAATTACTAAAAATGGAGTATTAATAGATAGAAAATGGATAGAAAAAATATCCATTGATAACAACACATTGATTTATAATTATATTTATTTATTTTAGGCACGTTATGCTGTCTCGATAAGCACTCGCTTTTTAAGATGACCGTTTTGTGTTCACATTTCCCACAGCGTGTGGGTTAAAATAGCCCTTCATTCCCCCTCTAGCCTTTATTTATGATTAAAGAAACTCTTAATGCACGGCGGTTATTATGTCCGCTACCCGTCATTCGCACGCAGGATAAAGTCAAACAATTGCAAGTCGGCGATCAGTTGGAAGTAATTTGCACTGATCCGGGCGTGATGCAGGATATTCCCGCATGGTGTCGTATTAATGGGCATAAGGTGTTGGATACTATTGCTGGCGATCATGAATATATTATTATTCTGGAAGTGGGCGCGTAATGGCTGAAATTACTAATATCGAACAAGTACGCAAATTAAAAGCCAAAGCCAGTTATGTCGGCGCGGTCATCAATATTTTACAAACGCTACTTAAAATCGGTTTTGGTATTTTAGGCAATTCAGCGGCGTTAATTGCCGATGGCATTCATTCTTTATCGGATTTACTCAGTGATGTGTTGGTCATTATTGCGGTGCGCATGGGTAGCCGTGAGGCAGATCATGAACACCCTTATGGGCATCGGCGTTTTGAAACCATTGCGACAATGATTTTGGGGGTGAGTTTAATCGCTATCGGCGGCGGCATTGCGTGGTCGGTGATGAACCGCATGGAACATCCTGAGCATTTACCTACGCCTGAGGTCGCAAGTTTAGGTATCGTGGTGATTTCAATTTTGGTCAATGAGTGGTTGTATCATTACACCAAGCGTATCGCGAAACTCACCCGTTCTAAATTGCTACTAGCCAATGCGTGGCATCAACGCAGTGATGCGTTTTCGTCGGTCATAGTATTATTTGGTATCGGTGCGGTGCTGTTAGGTTATCCATTTGCCGATGCGATTGCCGCTATCGTGGTAGCGTTAATGGTGGCTAAAATCGGCTTGAATCTGCTTATTCAAAGTATCAAAGAATTGGTTGATACCTCGTTGCCACCGCAAAAAATCGCTGAAATTCGTATCGCTATTTTGGACATTGAGGGTGTGGAAGGCATTCATTTATTGCGCTCACGGCAGATGGGCGAAGATGCGTTAATCGATGCGCATATCATTGTTGATCCACGCATTACGGTGTCTGAAGGACACAATATCAGTGATGCGGTGCGAGATGAGTTAATCAGCCGCTTTGATGATGTGATGGATGTGTTGGTACATGTTGATCCTGAAAATGATGAAGGGCTGTTTGAGAAAAGTCCACTGTATCGCCGTGATGTAAAAATATTATTGGATCATTATCTAGTCGATGTGAAACACGCGATCGAAGATTTCAAAATTCATTATTTAGACGGACACATAGAAGTAGAAGTTATTTTACCGTTTGCCCTCAGTGAGCAAGCCGAACAATTAGCCCAGCTAAAAACCCAATGCGAACGGCTAAAAACAGACGTTGAAAAAATTAGTAACGTCCTAATATTTTTTAGAATTTAATGAGGATTAACGAATGGCAGTAGGACAGTGCGATTTCCCCACCATGCCCAGTATTGCAGGTATTACTTTAGGCACAGCGTGTGCAGGTATTAAGCAAACGGTAAGAGATGATATTTTATTGTTCTTTGTGCTGCGCCTGTGCATGTTGCAAAAGCCAATCTAGCCTACGCGCCACGCTGGTTATTGATTAACTCAGGCAATGCCAATGCGGGAACGGGTGAACAAGGTATGAAAGATGCCTTAACATCATGTGCAGAGTTGACCACACTAACAGGTGACACGCCCAATCAAGTATTGCCATTTTCGACTGGCGTAATTGGTCAACGCTTGCCGATTGCTAAACTCACTGCCGCCTTACCTACTGCGATTGCTCAACTTGACAGTGATAACTGGGATAAAGCCGCCAAAGCCATTATGACTACTGACACCTTTCCTAAAGGCGTGACTAAAGTGATTCATATTGCAGGGGAAGCTATTACCTTTAATGGTATCTCCAAAGGCGCGGGCATGATTCAGCCTAATATGGCAACCATGTTGGGCTTTATTGCGACCGATGCCAAGATTCAACAACCGCTGTTGCAACAGTGTTTAGCGTTAGCCGTTGAGCAGTCGTTTAATCGCATTACTGTAGACGGTGATACTTCGACTAATGACGCTTGCGTCATTATGGCGAGTGGTCGTAGTCATGCCCCTGAAATTACCGCTGACAGTGAATATTATCCTGTGTTTGCTGACGCACTGATGAGTGTGTGCAAACAATTAGCAGAACTCATTATCAGAGACGGCGAAGGCGCGACTAAACTCATGCGTATCGTGGTTTCCGAAGCGGTAAATGATGAAGAAGCGGTGCGAGTTGCTAAAACGATAGCTCATTCACCGCTAGTAAAAACTGCTTTTTTTGCCAGTGATCCGAATTGGGGACGAATTCTTGCCGCTGTTGGACGGGCAGGCGTGGAAAACATGGTGTTGGAAGACGTGCAGCTGTATTTGAATGACGTGTGCATCGTCAGAAATGGCGGTTGTGCCGATGATTACACCGAATCGGCAGGGCAATCGGTGATGAATCAACAAGAAATCACCGTGACCGTTAAATTAGGACGCGGCGTAGCAACCCAAGAAGTGTTGACCTGCGATTTTTCTTATGACTATGTGAAAATCAATGCCGAATATCGGACGTAAGATGGAGTCCAATAGTTTTAGCTATTGGTTAGAAAACAGCTAAAGCTGTTTTACTCCTATGCAAATGCGTGTAGCCATCGGCGTTATCAAAAACCACCAAGGACAAGTCTTAATCGCCTTGCGTGATGACACACGTCATCAAGGCGGCTTGTGGGAGTTTTCGGGTGGTAAAATCGAAACCAATGAAACCGCCGAACAAGCCTTAAAACGCGAACTAAAAGAAGAGCTGGCAATTGATATAATTAGCGCGATACCTTTAATGACTATCAACCATTCATACGCCGATAGAGCAGTGCAGTTAATCGTATTTTTGGTTGAACAGTTTACAGGTGAACCGCACAGTGCCGAAGGGCAACCTATTAAATGGGTTAATGTGCAGGATTTGAAACAATACCAATTTCCTGCCGCTAATCAAGCCATTATCACCGCCGCGCAACTACCGCCGTATTATGCCATTCTCGATGATAGCGATCCGTTGCTATTAGAGGCTAATCTGCAAAAGCTATTGGCTAACGGCTTGAAACTGATACAAGCCCGTTTAAAAACCTTATCAGCCGAAGCTAGCCACGCCTTCATTGAACAAGCTTATTTATTATGCCAACAACACGGCGCGTTATT